>NZ_CAWNYS010000237.1:0-8472 GCF_963878295.1 Aeromonas sp. HMWF014
CATGAGGCGCTGGGGCGCCCCATGCAACACGTAATTGGGACATAGCCTTGCTCATGGCGTCATCTTCACATAGAGCGCGCCATCAGCTCACCATCAGCCAGCCGCAGAAACCCAGGTAGACGAGCCCCACGCAGGCCAATCTGCCCGCCGTCATCCGTCCACGGCTAAAGCCCCACCACAGCAGTGCCACCGCCAGCAGGGTCACCAGCGAGGAGACCAGCATGGTGCTATCCAGCAACCAGGGGGTGAACAGCAGGCAGAATGCCTTGGGAATGGTGCCCTGGATCATCATGGCGCCGGAGATGTTGGCCAGCGCCAGCCGGTTCTTGCCCTGACGTACCCAGATCAGCACATTCATCAACTCGGGCATCTCGGTCGCCACCGGACTCAGCAGCAGGGCCGCCAGCACGGGAGAGAGGCCGAACAGCTCACCCATGCTCTCCAGCTGATGGACGAACAGCTGCGCCGCCAGCGCCACCACCCCCAACGCCACCAGGGTCTGCAGCAGTACCTTGCCAAACGCCGGGATCTCGGCCTTGGGATCCAGCTTGAGGGGCTCTGGCAACGCGACCTCGTGGCTGTCGGTCTGTTTCAGTTCACGCCGCACATAGACCAGATAAACCAGCACGAACAGCGGTGCCAGCCAGGCTTTACCGGTGAATGCCACCATGCCAAGGGCCACCGCCACCAGGAAGATACCGACAAACCAGGCCTGATCACGCCCTATCTCGCGCTGCACCTCGCCATCTATGACTCTGTGCTCACGGCTCATGCACAGCAGCAGGGTCACGCCGACGGCGGCATAGCCTATGGTGGAGAGCACCAGAGGGCCGCCGAGGGCGGCGCCTATCCCTATCTGTTGCTGGGCGGGGGCATCCCCCATCAGCAGGGCGGTCAGGGTAACGATGCATTCGGGCAAGGCCGTGCCGAGGGCTGCTAGCAGGGAGCCGGTGGCACTCTGGGAGAACTTGAAGTGATGGCCGGTCCATTCGATACCGTTGACGAAATATTCGCAGGCCAGGTAGATGGTGACGGCAGAGAGCAGAAATAACAGCAGGGTAATCAACATAATAGGCAACCGCCAGGCGAGCAGAACAACCGATGGACCCGATACGGCTCGCCCGGCTGGCTTGCGTATCGAGGCCAAAGGTCTTGCAGAGCGATAGATGCTATCGCCGCTCATGCCATGGATCGGCAGATCCAAGAATGTTGACATGAGCCCTGCCCGGATCACGGGCGGGTTGCTACTCCCCAATGACAGTGCGGGCTTTTTACCAAGTTGACCACCGCCTCACAAGGCAAATGAATGATCATCCGCCCGATAAGTTGTAAGAAAATGTAAGGTTCCCCTTGGTCAGCGCCCTCGTTTTCTCCGTCCGGGTCCCCACTCTTTCCCCCGGCACCCACGCCTTGGCATAACGATTGCTATGAGTTGCCTACTGTCCACAATAGTTTGGGAAGGATGAACGATGAAACGGTGGATCCAACATTTCTATCAACTGAACCGTCTCAACTGGCTTATGGTCTGGTTGCTACTCTGCTGCAGCATCATATTGCTGTTTCCAGCCGGCCTGATGAAAGGGGCCGTCAGCCAGTGGGCCACGCTCCACGCCGCCTGGCTCGGGGTCGGCATGCTGATCGCCATCTCCTACTTCTGCAGCCAGGGCTTCCTGATCGCCTGGGAGTGGGCCTGTGATGAATGGCAATCCCGCCGTCAGCAGGATCAGCTGGCCCAGATGATCGCCTTCCTCGATTTCAACGAGAAGGCGGTGCTGCGCGAGTTCGTGCTACAACGCAAAAGCGTCATAAACTTGCCGATCACCGAACCTGCCGTCAAAAACCTGATGGACGCTGGCGTACTCACCTACGCCTACGGCAAGCCAGTGCGAGAGAAAGAGGACGAAAACCAGATCCGGGCGCTGATGATAGCCCTGCCCGCGCGACCGCTGCTCACCTACAAGGTGCTGGGCCTCTCCCGTGGCAAGATGAGCGACGAGCAGGTGGAGCAGATCATGAACGCCAGACCCAAGTTCGCCCAGAAGGGCTTCCAGCGCTAAGTTGCTGCCATCCTTCACATAAAAGAGCCGGACAGTGTCCGGCTCTTTGCTATCTGGCTGTTTTTATTCGGCTCTGGCCTTCAAATAGCCAGCACTGACTGGCGGATCTGCCGTTATTCGGTCCTGGCTTTCAAATAACCAGCACTGACTGGCGGATCTGCCGTTATTCGGTCCTGGCCTTCAAATAGCCGGCATAATCCGGGATCTGCACGCTGAACGCCTGCTGCATGTGAGGGCTGTCCATGATGAAGTCCGCTGTGGCTTCGTTGGTGGCAACCGGTATATTCCACACGGCCGCCAGGCGTAGCAGCGCCTTCACGTCCGGATCGTGGGGCACCGCATTGAGGGGATCCCAGAAGAAGATCAGCACGTCTATCTTGCCCTCGGCAATCAGGGCACCCAGCTGCTGGTCGCCCCCCATGGGGCCGGAGAAGAGGCAGGTGATGGGCAGTTGTGCCTTCTTGCCGAGCATGGTGCCTGTGGTGCCGGTCGCATAGAGATGGTGAAGCTTTAGCTCCTCCTTGCGGCACATCACCCAGTTCAGCAGCGGGGTCTTCATGTTGTCGTGAGCCACCAGCGCCACCCGCTTGTGGGGCGCCATCTCACGTGCAATCAGTTCCATGGAATTCATCCGTAGCATTGTGATGGGAAGAGAGCTGTATCCTAATCGAAAGCAGCGCCCGCTGCCTTGCCGGGCGCCGTAACTGTGATCACTTCGACTGTTCAATCCACTGCTGGTGCTTCTGCTCCAGCACAGAGATGGGCAACATGCCGTATTCCAGCACATGGTGATGGAACGCCTTGAGGTCAAAGCGGCCGCCAAGGGCCTGCTCGGCAGACTCCCGCATCCGGATCAGCGCCAGCTGACCCGCCTTGTAGGAGGTTGCCTGACCGGTATAGGCCATGTAGCGGGGTACCTCAGAGCTGATGTCCCCCGCCCCCAGTGCCGAGTTCTCCTTCATGTAGCCGACGGCCCTGTCGTGGCCCCAGCCATACCAGTGAATGCCGGTATCCACCACCAGCCGCATGGCCCTGAGCATCTCCTCGTTGAGACGGCCGAAGTACTGCAACTGGTTATTGAAGGCAGGCGAACCCTCGACCTTCACATCCCCCACCGCCGGATCATAGAGGCCACGCCCCTGATAGAGCCCCATGTCGTGATCCGCCAGGTATTCGGTGTAGAGCGCCCAGCCCTCTGCATAGGCGGTATAGGAGGCATTCGCCACATACTGCGGGAAGTCGGGATCCTTGGCCGCCAGCTCCTGGGCTATGGTGATCTGGAAGTGGTGGCCCGGCGCCGCCTCGTGGGCCAGCAGGGTGCTGATGTTCCAGCTCTGCAGGCCATAGGGGTAGTAAGTATTGAGGAAGAACTGCCCCTTGCGGCCGGTCTGCGGGTTACCGTCCTGATACCAGGCGACCCCGCCATAAGGCGCCTCATCATAGGAGACGGGCACCACCTCGTAATCCAATTTGGGAATGGTGCGCTCGGCATCGAAGAAGTCCGGCAACACCAGCGCCGCCTTGCTCTTGAAGCCGTTGTACTCCCGCAACGCCCGCCCATGCTCCGCCAGCGCCTGCTGCTGCGGCTCGCTCAGGGCCGCACCGGCCACATTGCCCGGGTTGAGATTGGCGGACCAGACAGCCAGCGGATTCTGGTAGAAGAAGGCCGGCTCGTTGAGATAACGGAAGAAGTCATAGATCTGGCCGCTCTGCTTGCTCTGGGCCACCTCATCGCTGTCGCACTTGCCGACGGTATGGCACACCTTGACCATGGCACCGAAGATACGTTCCACCTCGCTCAGCCCCAGCTCATGCACCTGCTCCGGCGTCATATTGGTGGTGGTGTGCTTCTTCAGCAGCCAGCGATACCAGTCGCGGCCATTGGTCATGCCGCAGAAACCGTCGTCACACTCGCCACTGCCAAGGCGCACCCCATAGGCACCGCCATGCTGGTAATCCAGATAGTCCCGCAGTGCCAGATAGCGGCCGTTGATGCTGTCCAGCACCGCTTTGTAATCGGTGCTCAGCGCCTCGTCGGCCTCCCCCGGCATCAGCTGCCAGCCGAGGTAGGCACCGGCGATCACCTCGCCATCCAGCTTGCTGTTGAGCTGGGCCAGCAGCCGGTCCACCAGATCGTCCGGCAAGGTATTGCCCTGGGCGCTGCCCAGCTCGAACTGATGTTTTACCTCGGCCAGATAGGCATCATAGGCCTTGAGCCAGACAAGGTGCTCCTGATACCAGGCCAGCGGGGCCGTCGTTGCCCTGGCCTGAGTAGCCAGCGCTGGCGCCGTGGCCGGGCGGTCGAGATCCCGCCGCCAGGCCGCATCCCCCGGTGCGACCCGCTCGGCCGAGCTCTGCTCGAAGTAATCGAAGCCACTGCTGACGGTGCGGGCGGCCTTGCCGCTAGCGGGGGCAGCCCCCACGTCATCGGCCAGATCCACCACCCGGTTGCGGAAGTGCTGGATCGGGATCTGGGATTGGGGCAACTCGTAGCCCGCCAGATTGATCTGCAGATCCCAGCGGATCATGTCGTAGAACAATCGGTCCCGCTCGCTCAGCACGCTCGGGTCCAGGGCATCCAGCCGGGTGAGCAGCGCACTGTCGAGCGCCTTGCGTTTGGCAATGCTGGAGGCATCAATGGCAAAACCGTAGGGGTCCAGCGCCTGACTCTCGCGCAGGGCCTCGTCCATGGTTTGCATCAGAGAGGCCTTGGTGGCAGCGGGATCCGCCGGCGCGTTGGAGCTGTTGTCGTTGCAGGCAGCGAGGGAGAGTGCGATGGCGCAGGCAAGCGCCAGCTTGTTGGGCAAGAAGTGCATGGTGTAGTCCTTTCACCTGTTGTTATTGTGTTTCCCGATACGGGGCTCCAATAATGCATCTCTCTCGCCCGTATTGTTGCGACCTGACTAACAAAAACAAGCTTGTTTTTCATACAGATAACAACAATAAAAAGCGATGCTGCCGAACATAAAAAAAACCCGCCAAAGCGGGTTTTGGAATCGGTTTTTCATGCCATGACTGGTCAGGATGAGCCGTGATGCAGCTGGGACTGCTGATAGTTCTCCAGCCCGATGCGATCGATGAGATCGAGCTGGGTCTCCAACCAGTCCACATGCTCCTCTTCATCTTCCAGAATGTTCTGGCACAGGTCGCGACTGATATAGTCCTGCACCGACTCGGCGTAGGCGATAGCTACTTTCAGGTCCGGGATGGCATCCATCTCCAGCAACAGATCACAGCGCAACATCTCCTCGACCGTTTCACCGATGCGCAGCTTGCCCAGATCCTGCAAGTTGGGCAGCCCCTCCAGAAACAACACCCGCTTGACCAGTTCGTCGGCGTGTTTCATCTCATCGATGGACTCGTGATACTCCTTATGCCCAAGCGCCTTGAGACCCCAGTCATCGTAGATGCGAGCGTGCAGGAAGTATTGATTAATGGCAATCAGCTCATTGGCCAGCACCTTGTTGAGGTGGGTAATGATCTTGGGATCTCCTTTCATCGACAGTGCTCCTTGATGCGTGCCTGAGGCCTCGATCGTTAGAGCTTAGTCCAGAAAGGTGACAACAAAAGGTCTGGCGAGCCAGCTCGCTTGAGAGGCAGGGTGAGACTGTTAGCGGGTCGAGCCAGAAAAGGGGCGGTCCGGGTCAGGCCACCTCGTAGTAGAGCGGAGTCTGTGCCAGCTCGGCCTTGTCGAGTTCGGCGGCGATGATCTCCATGGTCATGCGCACACACTTGCCACACTGGGCCCCCACCTCCAGCGACTGCTTGAGCTGACGAAACTCGGTCTTGCCTGCCTGTACTGCATTGCGGATCTGGGTATCTGTGATGCCGCGGCACAAACAGACGTACATAGTGTTTACCTCATGCTGGAATGCCATGAAATCTAAATAAGAATGGTTCGTAGTGCAAGTAACCATTAGTAATAAGATCCCCTGCTTGCCAGCCATCAACCCCTTGGTGACAATGTCCCGTCACAGAGGAAAACATCATGCTCAAGAAACTGTTCACTGCCCTGTTCGCAAGCAAGCCCGCCCCTGTCGTTGAGGTGACTCCCACCGAATACGCCGGTTATCTCATCTACCCCGAGCCCATGGCGGAAGGGGGCCAGTACCGGTTGGCGGGCCGCATCACCAAAGAGATGGATGGCATGCTGCAGACCCACATCTTCATCCGCTCCGATCTGTTCGCCAATCCGGCCGATGCGGAGCGTTTCATGGTGCAGAAGGCCCACACCTTCATCGATCAGATGGGGGATCGCATGTTTGAACCTCGCGTCAAAGCGGACGACAGTTCAGCCTCATGAGCCCTGCCGAGGTGAACGCCCTGCGCCAAGCCCTGGCCCGCGCCGGTGAACGGCGACTGGTCTGGCTTGAAGGGGACGAGGCCGATTGCATCGCCCGTGCCGAAGCGTTGCTGGGCGGCATCATCTATTGGCTAGGAGAAGGTCCGGCTTGCCATGAGCCCGTTCCCGCCGCCAAGGCGCTGCAACGGCTCGGTCAGGAGTGCGACACCCTGGTCTTCAACGCTTTCAGTGGTTTTCATCCCGACGCCTTTGGCGCGCTGGCGGGCACACTGCGGGCGGGCGGTCTGCTGCTGCTGCTGACGCCTCCCAGAACGCAATGGCCCGAGTATCCGGATCCGGACAGGGTGCGGCTGGTCGCCCAGCCAGAAGAGGCGGACCGGGCTGGCCACGGCTTCATCGCCCGGCTGGTGCACCTGCTGGCGGACGATCCTGCGCTCTCCCTGCTTCCGCCCCATAGCCTCGCGCCCTGGCAGCCGATCGGCGCACTGCGACGGCTGAGCCATGATCAGGCCGCGGCCCTGCCCGCCATTCACAGGGTATTGCACGGCCATCGTCGCCGCCCGCTGGTGCTGAGTGCCGATCGTGGACGCGGCAAGAGCAGCCTGCTGGGGTTAGCCGCCGCCGAGCTGCTGCGCCAGCAACCCGACCTCAAGATAGTGGTGACAGCCCCTTCCCAGGCCACGGTTGCCACCCTGTTTGACCACGCGGCACAGTCGCTGGGTATAGAGGTGGAACGGCTGATTGGCCTCGAGTTCTGCTCACCGGCCCGGCTGGTAGAGGAAGCCCTGCAACCCGATCTGTTGCTGGTGGACGAAGCCGCCGCCATCCCCACCCCGCTGCTGGAGGCCATGCTGGCCCGCCACAGCCGTATCGTCTTTGCCACCACGGAACACGGCTACGAGGGCACGGGACGCGGTTTTCACCTGCGTTTCAAGCGAGTGTTAGACCACCAGACGCCGGATTGGCAGGAGATCCACTTAGGCGAGCCGATCCGCTGGAGCCTTGGCGATCCGCTGGAATCCCTGGTATTTCGCCTGCTGGGCCTCAATGCCGAGGTGGATCCGCCCCTGCCACCGACCAGCCCGGGCTGGCGGCTGATCGGCCAAGAGGCATTGGCAGAAGACGAAAAGTTACTCCATCAGCTGTTCGGCCTGCTGGTGCTGGCGCACTACCAGACCACGCCGAGCGATCTCAGGTCTTTGCTGGAGAGCCCGGATCTCGACATCCACCTGCTGGAACAGGAGCAGAGCCTGCTCGGGGTCGCGCTGGTGGCAAGGGAAGGCAACATAGATCCCACACTGGCCGAGCAGATCTGGGCGGGCCGACGACGTCCGCGCGGCCATCTGCTGCCCCAGTCCCTGCTGGCCCACGCCGGTTTCAAAACGGCAGGGGCGCGCAGCTACGCCCGGGTGATGCGTATCGCCATCCACCCGGCGCTGCATCGCCACGGGCTCGGCTCGCAACTGCTCGGCCAGCTGGAGGAGTATTACCGGGAGGAAGGGCTCGACTATCTGGGCTCGGCCTTCTCGGCCAGTGCCGATCTGCTGCCCTTCTGGCGCAGGGCCGGGCTGCAGGTGCTGCGCATCGGCCTGCAACGGGATGCCGCCAGCGGCTGCCATGCCGCTCTGCTGTTCAAGGCACTCAAACCCGAGTGGGAGGCCGAGCTGATCCAGTGGCGCCAACGCTTCGTGTGTCAGCTGCCGACCCTGCTGGCAGGTGAGTTGAAAGAGCTGGCTCCCGAACTGGTGTGGCAATGTCTGAGGGGACAAGAGCTGGCCGTGCCTGAGCTGGATGAGTTTGAACAGGCTGAGCTTGATTGCTTCGCCCATCATCACAAGCCGTTCGAGCTGTGCCAAGCCAGCTTACAGCACTGGCTGGCCAGCAATCTGCCACGACTGACCTCCTTGACCCCCAGCGAGCGCCAGCTGCTAATCGCCACCATCTGGCAATATGCGGACTGGGGACATCTGGCCAATCGGCTGCAACTGGCGGGCAAGCCAGCCATCATCAAGGCGCTACGCGCCCTGCTGGCTCGCCTGCTGGATATCCCTACCACTCGATAGTCTTGCCCTGCCAGTCGAGATAGCTGAGCTCGCCGTCAGGTATCAGCCC
>NZ_CAWNYS010000238.1:0-1272 GCF_963878295.1 Aeromonas sp. HMWF014
GTGCCGGCCCGCGCCAGGTAGGTGGGGGCGGCGCACAGGGTGCTGTGACAGGGGGCTAGGCGGCGGGCGACCAGGCTCGAATCTTCCAGCTCGCCGATGCGCACCGCCACGTCGAACCCCTCGGCCACCAGATCCTGCTGGGCGTCGCTCATCTCCAGCTGCAACTGCAGCTCGGGATAGAGGGCGAGAAATTCGGGGATAAGGGGGGCTATGTGGCGCCGGCCATAGACCATGGGCACAGTCACTCGCAGCAGGCCGCGCGGCGCCGACTGCAGGGCGCCGATGGCATCTTCCCCGTCGCGGGCCAGACGCACCGCATGGTGTACCGTCTCGAAGTAGCGCTCCCCTGCCTCTGTCAGGGTGAGGGAGCGGGTGGTGCGGTAGATGAGCTGGCAACCGAGCTGCTGCTCAAGCTGGCTCACCTTCTTGCTCAGTACCGACTTGCTGAGGCCGAGCTGGCGGGCGGCGCCGGAGAAAGTGCCTGCCTCCACCACAGCGACGAAGGCGGGGAGCAGGGCGAAGGCATCCTGGTTCATGTTGTTCTCAATATGGAAACAATGTTGTTCCTAAATGGTAGATTATCCCCATATCGAAAACAATTTACCCTGCTCCTCTGTTCAACCAAGGAGTGACCCCATGATCCCCCCTCTTATTGACCGCCGCCCAGGACGCCTCCAGACAATCGGCGCCCTGGCCGCCTTCGCCGCTGGCCTGCTGCTGGCGCTGATGATCGCCCAGAACGGTGCCTTGGCCCGCGCCACCGATCCCTGGCTCGCGAGCTGGCTCGCCCACGGGGTCGGCAGCCTGGTGGCCGCGCTCTTGTGGTGGCTGGCCCCACGGCCCCAGGGGCCGCAGTCTGCTCCGCCCTGGGCGTGGCTTGGCGGCCTGCCGGGGGCGCTCACTGTGGTGCTGGCGGCCCTGTGTCTCAACTCGCCGCTGGGCATGGCGGGCACCCTCGCCCTGCTGTTGCTGGGCCAGTTGCTGTTTGGCGCCCTGTGCGACGCCAGAGGCTGGTTCGGGCTGGTCCGCCGCCGCCCATCAGGGAAGGACGTGCTCGCCGCCCTGCTGGTGATGGTCGGCGCCCTGCTGATCGTGCTGCGTTAGGAGAGAACCATGACCCTCTTGATCCTGCTGGGACTGCTCAACGGCGTGGCGGTTAGTCTGTCGCGTACCCTCAATGGCCGCCTCGTCAGCGCCCGGGGCGCCATGACGGCCTCCCTCGCCAACCACCTGCTCGGCTTCGTGCTACTCGGCGCCCTGCTCATCCTCAAG
>NZ_CAWNYS010000239.1:0-9550 GCF_963878295.1 Aeromonas sp. HMWF014
AAACAAATAAAAACAATGCCAGTCAGGCTTAACTGACTGGCATTACGCCCGAAGGCGCCGTTTTTTCATTCCCGTCTTTTTGTTTCCACCGACGGGGCGAACAAGCCTGAGGCTTATTCGTCTTCCAGATAGGCGTAGCCTTGCAGACCCAGCTCCAGCTCGTCGAGCAGGGCTTTGCGGGTCGCGTCGTCCAGCACCGGGTGGGAGACAATGCGCTGATAGTTCTCGCGAATGACGGAGGGGTCGATGTTGACGTAACGCAGCAGCTGATCGACGGTATCGCCGCGCACCACATTGCGAATCTCCATCTTGCCCTCTTCATCGAGACACACTTCCGCGCAGTGAGTGTCACCGAACAGGTTGTGCAGATCCCCCAGGATCTCCTGATAGGCACCGACCAGGAAGAAGCCGACGTGGCACACTTCGTTCTCGGCGTACTCCGGCATCGGCAGCGTGCTCTCGACACCCAGACCGTCGACGTAGTGCTCTACCTGACCGTCCGAGTCGCAGGTGATGTCCATCAGAATACCGCGGCGGCTGAGCGGACGATCGAGACCGGTCAGCGGCATCACCGGGAATACCTGACCGATACCCCAGGCATCCGGCAGGGACTGGAACAGTGAGAAATTGGCAAAACACTTGTCGGCCAGTTTCTCGGAGAGCTCGTCAGCCAAGGCGCGGTGGTTGCGGTTGACCGGGTTGAGCAGCTCTTTGAGCATCAGACAGGTGTTCTGGTGCAACATCTCGGCCCAGGCACGTTGCTCCAGGTTGAGCAGGCCCATGGTGTACTGGGTGTTCACATCGCCCAGATCCGCCACCGAGTCGTGGAAGATCTCCAGCAGGGAGGGATCTTCGCTGCGAAGATCCAGCCAGCCTTTCCACATGTTCTGCAAAATGGTGGGAGCATCTTCATCCGGCGCGCTGATGTCGCTCATCTCCACCCCTTCGGCACCAATCAGATTGGTGACCAGCACGGCGTGGTGAGCGGTCAGGGCACGGCCGGACTCGCTGATGATGGTCGGGTGCGGCAGGTCAAACTCGCGGCACACATCGCCTATGCCCCACACCACGTTGTTGGCGTACTCGGACAGGCTGTAGTTGGCGGAGCAGTGACTCTGGGAGCGGGTGCCCTCATAGTCCACACCCAAGCCCCCCCCCACGTCGACCACGTCGACGGGCACGCCCAAGCGACGCAACTCGGAATAGAAGCGGCCGCACTCGCGGATCCCGCCCTGAATGTCGCGGATGTTGGCGATCTGGGAGCCCAGATGGAAGTGCAGCAGTTGCAGGCAATCCAGCTTGCCGACACTGCGCAGACGCTCGACCAGCGCCAGGATCTGGGAGGCGGAGAGGCCAAATTTGGACATGGAGCCGCCGCTCGATTCCCACATGCCGGAGCCGGTGGAGGCAAGCTTGGCGCGCACCCCTATGTTGGGCTTGATGTTGAGGCGAGCTGACTCGTCCAGCACCATTTCCAGTTCAGAGGGTTTTTCCACCACGATATAGACCTTGTGGCCCATCAGGTTGCCCAAGAGGGCGTGGCGGATATATTCGCGGTCTTTGTAACCGTTGCAGACGATCACCGAGCCTTGCTCATGGTGATGGGACAGCACGGCCAGCAGTTCCGGTTTGGAACCAGCTTCCAGGCCAAGCCGGGGCTTGTCGCTGTAGGACTGGCTGATGGTCTCGATGACACGACTCTGCTGGTTTACCTTGATCGGGTAAACACAGAGGTAGTCCCCTTCATAGCCTGACTTCTCGATGGCCTGACCAAAGGCGTTGAACAGCGCATCGACCCGACTCTTGAGGATGTCAGGGAAGCGCAGCAACACGGGGGTGGTCAGCCCGGACTGACGCAACTGTTCGATAGCATCAGAGATGACGATGTGTGCGTCAGGGCGTGATTTGTCGGGCGCGACGGTCACATGACCGGCGTCATTGATGTTGAAAAAACCCGCACCCCAGTAGGGAACGTTGTAGACCTTCAAGGAGTCCTTGCTGGACCAGTTAGTCATGGGCTATGCCTCGCAAATGAGCGGCCAGTGGCCGCCTTCGTTACCCTCAATCACATCCAGACCATCTCGTGCAAAGCGTGGCGAGCCAACGCTGCCTGCTGGAGTCTGGAAAGTCCTCTGTCTGAGCCCGCGGCGCAGGGCCGCTTGACCTCGACCGTGACTCGCTGTCACATCCAGACCATCTCTTTGCACATCGCGGCAAGCCTGTGGCTGCCTGGTGGATTTTGGGAAGTAACGAGTCTTGATGTGGGGCTGGTGGCTTTACATCAAGCTCAACGGTATGCGGTGCTGCGCAAACAGCGCCGCGGTACTTTGATGACAGACGACATCAGCCACGCCGTCAGTTCATCATTCGGCAGCATCACGACGACAAGGGAGGTTTCAAAGAAGAAAGCGAGGGCGCCAGCACGCAAGCGTGTTGATAGACGACCACGACCACAGCCCAACCCAATACCCGTGACCGCCCATGACAAGGGAAGATGATGAGCCATTGGCTCACTCGGTCAGATGGATAATGAGTGTCCGTTGTTCTCCCTGATACCGGAGCCTAACCGGTATTAAAGAAACCATACCCCAGCAGTGTCTGTCGTTTCTGCGTGCCTCGCCCTATAGGCGTATGATCTTTCAGGTTTCTGGCGGCCTCAGCCTGCTTCAGGGTTACCCTTGGATCGGCGCGGAGTGTACACACTTACCGCCAGCGGTGACAATAAAAAATAGTGTTCAAAAACTGCTTTTAATAAGGCGATCAAATCTTGCTGCCGATGAGGCTGGCACTGGGATGCCGAGGCTCACCCGCAGGTCATTCTTGCCCCTGAAAATAGCGCGGGATTGGCCCCCTCGGGCAGAGCCCTTGTGGCACCCCGCCGCACATCTCATAGGGCCTCATGACAGCACGCTTAAAAATGCAGATTTCGCGTTATTTTATTCTACGTAGAATATCACTAGCCACCGCTTGCTCTACCTTACACGCTTCACACCACATCTTCGCCAAAAAATGTGACAAAAACTGCGCTGACGCAATAAGCGCCCCGGCAAGATTGACCACAATGGTCCTTCATCACAGGTTTGAGGCTTGCCAATGGATACCCTGCTTGAGCGCTTTTTGCGTTACGTGACGTTTCATACCCGCTCCGATGCGACCAATCCCGCCTGCCCCAGCAGCGAAGGCCAGCTGATCTTCGCCCGTGCCCTGCAAGATGAGATGCAGCAGATGGGGCTGACCCGGGTCGCCCTGGACGAGCACGGCTACCTCACCGGCTGCCTGCCGGGCAACCAGCCGGATGCCCCCGCCATCGGCCTGATTGCCCACATGGATACCGCCGACTACGAGGCCGAGCAGGTGGTCCCCCAGCTTATCGAGCACTATCAGGGAGGGGACATTTGTCTGGGCAAGGGGGATGAGGTGCTCGCCATCCGTGACTACCGTTTCCTGAAAAACTATCTGGGCCAGGATCTCATCACCACCGACGGCACTACCCTGCTGGGCGCCGATGACAAGGCGGGTATCGCCGAGATCCTCAGCGCCATCGCCCATCTGCAGGCCCACCCCGAGATCCCCCGTGGCGACGTCTGGGTCGGCTTCACTCCGGACGAAGAGATCGGCCGCGGCGCAGATCGCTTCCCGCTGGACCGCTTCCCGGCTCGCTGGGCCTATACCGTGGATGGCGGCGAACTGGGGGAGCTGGAGTATGAAAATTTCAACGCCGCCAGCGCCAACCTGCGCTTTGTCGGCAACAACGTCCACCCCGGCACCGCCAAGGGCAGCATGATCAACAGCCAGACCCTGGCCGCCCGCTTCCACGCCGCCATGCCCGCCGGGCAGACCCCGGAGTGCACCGACGGGTATGAGGGCTTCTTCCATCTGGCCCAGATGAGCGGCACCGTAGAGGAGAGCACCCTGCACTACATCATCCGTGACTTCGACGACGAACATTTCGCCGCGCGCAAGGCCGAGATGCAGAGCCGGGTCGCCGCCATGCAGGCCGAGTATCCCAAGGCCCGCATCGAGCTGACCCTGACTGACAGCTATCGCAATATGCGCAGCCAGATTGAGCCGCACATGCACATAGTCGAGCTGGCCCGCGCCGCCATGGAGGCCGCAGACGTGGAGCCCAAGATCAAGCCGATCCGCGGCGGGACCGACGGTGCCCGCCTCTCCTTTATGGGCCTGCCCTGCCCCAACCTCTTCACCGGTGGCCACAACTTCCACGGCAAGCACGAGTTCATACCGCTGCAATCCATGGAAAAAGCGGTCGCCACCCTGGTGGAGCTGGTGCGCCTCACCTCCGCCTGGCGCGCATAAGGTTATTGCCACATCCCCGCAGGCGGGAAACTAAACAAGGAGAGGGAGGCCATGGCCTCCCTCTCCTTTTTCTATATTGCTGACAACCTTTGCAGGCGATATGCCAAGTTGACGCTACTCGGCCGCCTTGCGATCCGAGTGGCCCAGATCCCGCTGTGGGGCGATGACATCGCGCACCCGCTGCTTGATCTCTTTGGCCTCGGGGAAGCCCTCGTCAGCCACCCGGTCCCACACCAGCACGCCATTTACCAGAATACGGAACTCCCCCTTGCTGGCGGGCACCAGCGCCACTTCGCCAAGATCGCTGTCGAAGGTGGAGAGCAGCTCCTGCGCCAGCCAGGCGGCGCGCAGCATCCAGCGACAGAGGGTGCAGTAGCGGATCTCGATGCGGGGCTTGCTGATGGGAATTAACAACTCTGTCATTGGGTGACTCCATAAAAATCGGCCAGCGGGGAAGGGGGATAATGATGACCCGCCATGTCTGCTGCTCTAAGCAAAGAGTGCAGCCCGGCTCACTGGCTGACCCCGTGGAAATCGCTTAGCCAGTGACGGGCTATGGTGCGCATGGTCGACTGCGGCAGATCGAACAGGCCAGGGGCCAGGGGTTGCTGCGCCAGCTGGCGCACCCCTTCGATGATCTCCGCCAGCACCAGATAGACATATTCGCCGATGACAGCGCCGTGGACGAAATTGACCGCCTCCCCCCGGTTGAGCAGGAAGATGGTGCTGCCATCGGGCCGGGTCAGCGCCAGCACATGGGGGCACACCTCCTCGCTCGGCCAGGGCAGCCGAGAGAGACAAAATGCGAATTCGTCATCGGCCGAGGTGACCGAGGCCAGCATGGCGCCAGGGCGCAACTGCTGCAGATCGGCCAGGTCCAGCGCACCGTTGCCGGTGGAGCAGATCACCAGCTCGGCCCGACTGAGCGCCTCGGCCTTGCCCACCAGCTTGAAGCCGTGGGAGAGCGCCTCCACCTGACGCAGCACGTCTGTCTCCACCAGCTCCAGATGCAGGTTGCGGCACCTGAGCTCGCGGGCGATGCTGCGCCCCACCTTGCCATAGCCGAATAGAGCGGCCTGACAGACGTTGAAGGTGCGGTTTAGCGTACGTGCCAACGACTCGGCGGAGTAGACCACGCTCAGACCAATCTGGATATCCTCGGCCTGCTTGAGGGGGCTGCGCGCCACCGAGATGACAGGGGTCACCAGCACCTCCTGTTGGTAGCGCTGATGGCCGTTTTCGGTCATCTCCACCACCCCGAGGAAACGGGGGCCGAAATACTCGCTCAGGGTCGCCTGGGTTTTAGCAAAGTAGCCACCTATGTCCAGAATAATCAGCCGTTCATGGGGGGCCACCAGGGGGGCTATGTGCTCTATCACCCCCTGCGGCGTATTGGTCCACTGGCGGTTAAGCGGCAGCACGGGGTAATGCTGCTGGGCCCAGGTCAGGGTCGGGCCGTGCACTGACTTGGGTTTGGGCAGGATGGCGCCGATCCGCCCGATGTGATCGAGGGCCTGGATAAACTGGGGGCGATCGGGAAGCAGGTGGGTAACCAGCAGGATACAGAGACCATCGAGGCGGCCCTGCTCGGTGAAATGGCGAAAAAACAGATGCTCAGATCCTTGACTGCGCAACTGTGGCCTCCTTAGCGCGCCGCAAACAAGCAGGCAAACAAAACCCGGTATCACCGGGTTCTGTTTGTGTGTCCAGATAATTGAAAAACCTTTTTATCTGAATCCACAGGGGGGCTCAATCTTTATCTATACAGTCTATGACGAAGTCGTCAACTTTCGGGTTAATCGACTGTTTTTTATGCTAAAAATCAGTACAAAGAGGCCTCTGGCCACACCTTCCACAGACTCAATCCAGTGCCTACTCCCGCCAGCAGGATCAGCACAACCCAACGCTGGATCCAGGGCTTGTTGCGCAAGGCCCACTCCAGCAGTGGCAACAGCCAGACCGGCAGCAAGACCACAAGCGGCACTTCCACGTATTGCCAGGCGAGCATCTGCATGAAGGCCAGTACCAACCCGAGCGCGGCAGGCGCCGCCTTAATACCGGCAAAGGCGCCGAGCAGGGCGCGGAAACCGGCAAAGGCAGCCAGGGCCCCCGCCAACTGGGCAATCAGCAAGCTGCCGTCGATGCCGATCACCAGCGCCAGCCAGATGAAGCCAAGGGCAAAGCCCAGCCCTTCGCGGCAGTCACCACGCAGCTCGGTCCACCCCAACCAGGCGATGGCGGGCAGCAATGCCAGCCAGATGCGCGGCTCACTGCTCAGCACAGAGGCCATCCCCTGCCACCACACCAGAGCGGAGAGCGCCGCGAACAGCAACAACGCGGCCCGCTTGTCCGCCAGTTGCGCCGCAATCGCCGGCACCAGCAAGATCAGCGGCAGCCATTGCCACGCCTTGGCCGGCAGCCCATAGGCGCCACCCAGCAGGCAGCCCACCAGCCAGAGCGCCAGAGCGCCCCACAGATACCCCAGTCGCGGCCAGCGCCATGACAGCAAAGCGGCCCCTAAAGGAGCCGCCAGGGTTTGTAGCAGGAGTGCTGCGCCCATTACTTGCGCACGCCTTCGACGAACAGGTTGATACTCATCTCGTCCGGAATGCCGGGCAACATGTAGCTCACACCGAAGTCACTGCGCTTGATGGTGGCGGAGGCGTTGAAGCCGCTGCGATAGCCGCCCCAAGGATCCTTGCCCTCGCCGATCTTGACCAGATCGAAGGCCACCTCTTTGGAGACGCCGTGCAAGGTCAGGGTCCCTTTCAGTACGCCTTTATCCGTGGTGCCCTCATAAGCAGAGCTGACGAAGGTCATCTTGGGATACTGCTTCACGTCCAGAAAATCGGGGCTGCGCAAGTGTTTGTCGCGGGCTTCGTGGTTGGAGTCCACGCTGGCTGCATCCACTTCGAAGCTCGCCCTGGCCGCAGCCGGATTGGCATCGTCCATGCTGAAGGTGCCGCTGAAGGTGTTGAAACGACCGACCAGCTCGGAGAAGCCGAGGTGCCCCACCTTGAACTGGACAGTGGTGTGAGCCGCATCGACATCGTAATCAGCCGCCATCAGGGGGGCTGCCATAAACAGGCAGGAGGCCAGCAGGGCCTTGGTCATTTTCATCCGTTCGTTCCTTCATATTGGGGGTTCACAACAACAGCCAAGATGCTAACCTCCATAGCGGAATAGATAATCAGCGATTTATTAAAATAATTATCAACTGAGAGTGAAAGATGGACCAGATAGCCGCCATGCGCACCTTCATCAAGGTGGTGGAGTGTCAGAGTTTTACCAAGGCCGCCAACCAGCTCGGCATCTCGGTCGCCATGGCCTCCAAGCTGATGCAGCAGCTGGAGGAGTCCCTCTCCACCCGTCTGCTGTCGCGCACCACCCGTCAGGTCAACCCCACAGAGGCGGGCCAGTTCCACTACCAGCGATCCCAGGCCCTGCTGGCAGAGCTGGAAGAGACCCACAGCCAGCTCACCCGCAACAACCAGCAGCCTCAGGGCACCCTCAAGCTATCGGTGCCGATGGACTTTGGCTACCTGCACCTCTCCCCCGCCCTGCCGCTGTTTCGTGAACGCTTCCCGGACCTGAAGCTGGAGATAGAGTACAGCGACCGGCGAGTGGCCTTGGTGGAAGAGGGGTTCGATCTGGCGCTGCGCATCGGCAACCTGCCAGACTCCTCTCTGGTGGCCAAACCGCTGGCCATGATGAAGCTGGAGGTGTGTGCCAGCCCCGCTTACCTGGCCCGCAAGGGCGCGCCGCAGAGCCCGGAGGATCTCAAGCAACACGACTGCCTCATCTACACCCTGACCCAGCCGGACTGGGTCTTCAAACGGGATGGTGAGCAGCTGAGCATTCGCCCGCAGGGGTCGCTTCGCGCCAACAACGGTGTGGCCCTGACCCGGGCCGCCTGCGATCATCAGGGCATCATATTGCAGCCCACCTTCATCGTCGGCGATGCACTGCGCTCGGGGGCGCTGGTGTCACTGCTGCCGAAGTGGGAGAAGGGGCAGGTGGGGCTCTATGCCCTCTATCCGCACCGCCGTTTCGTGTCGGCCAAGGTGCGCTGTTTCATCGAATTCGTGCAGGAGCGTTATCTCGCCCCCCACTATTGGGATCGCAAAGAATAAGCCCGAGCCGGGATTTATGATGTGGAGGCGCCAGACGGTGGCGACCCAGGTTCGGCTGGCTGCGGCAGTTCGGCCACCAACAGCTGATCGGTCTGCATTATTTGCCAGCGAGGCAGGCGGCGCCGCAAGGTGGCAATTTGCTCTTCGCTCAAGACATAGGGCAGCCTGATGTGCAGGCAGTGACAATCGAGCATGCCGGCCAACTGCAATATCAGGATGAGATTGGCCTCATCCGTCTTGTGTTTGTTGATGCGTTTGCCCAGTTCGTGACGAAAGTGGGTCTCGGGATCCTGGATCATCGCCTGCCAGCCATAACCGAACAGCGGCATGAAGGCACTGACGATGCCAAGGGCGGTGAGCGGCCGCTTGGGCGGGTGGTAGAGGGCGTTGAGATCCAGCAGTATGGGCGTTAGATGCAGCTCACGACTGCCGGATAAAATGTTATTACTCATTGGATAACCCTGTTGATTCCACTAGACTGCGCCGCATATTTGACCTGACATGCCAACGAGGTGCTGATGCTAAGCGATATCGAGATCTCCCGCCAGTCCCCCCGTCTTCCCATCCAGGTGCTGGCCGAACACTTGTGCATCCCGGCTCACCTGCTCAGTCCTCACGGTCACTACAAGGGCAAGCTCAGCCTCGGCCTGCTCAACCAACCTGCTGGCAAGGCGGGCAAGCTGGTACTGGTGAGCGCCATCACCCCGACGCCCCTCGGCGAGGGCAAGACGGTCACGACCCTCGGTCTCTCCATGGGGCTCAACCACATAGGCCAGCCCAGCATCGCCACCATACGCCAGCCGAGTCTCGGCCCGGTATTCGGGGTCAAGGGGGGCGCCGCCGGGGGTGGCCATGCCCAGGTGGTGCCGATGGAGGAGATGAACCTCCACCTGACCGGCGATTTTCACGCTCTCACCGCCGCCCACAACCTGGCCGCCGCCGCGCTGGATGCCCGCTTGTTCCACGAGCAGAAACTGGGCGATGAGTTCACCGCCAGAACCGGTTTGCCGCGGCTAGACATCGACCCTGCCAACATCCTCTGGCCGCGTACCCTCGACATGAACGACCGCGCCCTGCGCCACCTCAGCATCGGTCAGGGT
>NZ_CAWNYS010000240.1:0-12615 GCF_963878295.1 Aeromonas sp. HMWF014
GCATACATCAGATCCTGCACACTCTGGGACGCTGGAAGGGGATGATGCAGGAGAACCTGCAACAGACCCGGGAGTGCGCCGAGATGACCCGCCAGGGCGCCAGCAGCCTGCTCTCAGTGCTGGAAGAGATAGAGCTGGTCACGGAACACTCCACCCAGATAGCCGCCGCCGCCGAGCAGCAGCAGGCGGTGGTAGAGGAGATCAGCCGCAACATCAACCAGATCTCCCAATACTCCCACGCCAACAGCCAGAAGATGCAGGAGGTCGACAACTCGAGTCAGGAGCTACTGGAGCGAGCCAGGCAGCTCAAGGGGCTCAGCCAGACCTTTGGTTGAAGCGGTTGTCACCGCCACAACAGAAGCGCCACAATGGCGCTTCTGTTGTTTCTGATGAGTCATGACCGATGAGAATGGAGCCAGCCCCTGCCCCACTGAACAAAGTCGCCCGCATCGAGGCGATTCTCGCCCTGATCCCGGCCGGTAAGGTGGTCAGCTATGGTCAGGTCGCAGATCTGGCGGGACTACCCGGTCGGGCCCGGCTGGTAGGCAAGGTGCTGCGGGAAACGGACAAGGTGCTGCCCTGGCATCGCGTGCTAGGTGCAGGCGGCACCATTTCACTGCCAAAAGGGTCGACAGGCTTTGCGCTGCAGACGGGGCGATTGCAGCAAGAGGGGGTGCCCGTGATCGGCGGGCGGGTAAAGATGCGGGAGTGGCAATGGCAGCCCGACCTAGCCGAGCTGCTATTCCTCATTCCCTTTTAAACCGGGCCGTCACGGCCTCTCATGACCCTCTGCTGAGCCAAAAAGCGGCCATGACTGCTTGCCTCCAGGTACATCACAGCGAGAGAGGAGCCAGGATCTCGTCGCTGCGCACCTGCACAGGTATGGTTTCATACTCCCGTTGCAGCAACACCAGCAGACTCTGCCTGTCCACCTCCAGCACATAGGCAGTCCCTTCCCGGGTCAGACAGGTCATTCCCGGCCGGATCTCGTTAATCTCCATCACAACCTCCATGTACAGCGCTGCCATCCTTGCAGCCGTTTCAGTATACCGTCATCTCCCAACAAAAAGGCCCCAGCAAGGGGGCCTCTTTCATCATAGTGTGAACTACACGCCATCATGCCTTCTTCGATTTGGCCAGGCTCTCCTGCCACTTGCCGTTGTCGTAGTGCGCAGTCCAGCCCGTTGCCTTGCCGTTGACCTCTGTCATCACGTACTGCTCCTTGGTCTTGCGACTGAAGCGAACGATGGAGGCATTACCGTCAGGATCTGACGCCGGGGCGTCAGCCAGGTACTGGTGCTTGGGCGAGAGGCGATCTTTGAAGCGTTTGAGCTCTTCCACCAGGGGCGCACGGGTCTCGCGGGATTTCGGGAAGTTGCTGGCAGCGAGGAACAGGCCGGCCGCCCCGTCACGCAGCACAAAGTGTGCATCGGACTGGGTGCACTTGAGCTCGGGCAGCGGCACCGGATCTTCCTTCGGTGGCGCTATATCACCGTTTTTCAGGATCTTGCGGGTGTTCTTGCAGGTCTCACTGGTGCAGCCCATGTACTTGCCGAAGCGGCCGTTCTTGAGCTGCATCTCGGATCCGCAGCGATCACACTCTATGCTCGGCCCTTCGTAGCCCTTGAGCTTGAACTGGCCCTTCTCGATCTCGTAACCGTCGCAATCCGGGTTGCGGCCACAAACGTGCAGCTTGCGGCTGTCGTCGATGATGTAGGCGTCCATGGCGGTGCCGCAGACACCGCAGCGGTGCTTGGCGCGCAGCGCCTCGGTTTCGGCTTCGTCACCGTCGGTGGCGGAGACAAATTCGTCGGCGGAAACCAGATTGATGGTTTTCTTGCAGCGCTCTTTCGGCGGCAGGGCGTAGCCGGAACAGCCGAGGAACACGCCAGTGGTGGCAGTACGAATCCCCATCTTGCGACCGCAATCCGGACAGTCGATGTCGGTCAGCACCATCTGGTTGGCACGCATGCCCCCCTCTTCCGCGCCCCGATCCGCTTTTGCCAGCTCCTGGGTAAACTCTTCGTAGAAGGCGTCCAGCACCTTCTTCCACTCCAGGCTGCCTTCGGCGATGCCATCGAGCTTGTCTTCCATCTTGGCGGTGAACTCGTAATTCATCAGCTCGACGAAGTTTTCCACCAGACGGTCGGTGACGATCTCGCCCATCTTCTCGGCGAAGAAACGGCGGCTCTCGACCCGCACATAACCACGATCAACGATGGTGGAGATGATGGAGGCGTAGGTAGACGGACGGCCGATGCCGCGTTTTTCCAATTCGCGTACCAGGGCGGCTTCGGTGAAGCGCGCGGGCGGCTTGGTGAAGTGCTGGCGCGGATCCAGCTTGATCAGTTTGAGCAACTCGCCCACGGTCACCGCCGGCAGCTGGCTGTCTTCTCCCTTGCGACCCATGGGCGGCAGCGCCTTGGTCCAACCGGCGAAGCGCAGAGTACGGCCACGGGCCTTGAGTTCGAACTCGCCCGCCTTGACGGTCAGGGTGGAGGAGTCGTACTGGGCCGGGGTCATCTGGCAGGCCACAAACTGGCGCCATATGAGATCATACAGACGCATCGCATCCGGCTCCATCCCTTCCAGTAGCTCGGCCGTGACCAGCACGCTGGAGGGACGGATCGCCTCGTGGGCCTCCTGGGCGCCAGCCTTGGAGCCATAGAGATTGGGCTCGCTCGGCAGATAGGTGGCACCATACTGCTCGCCGATATATTCACGCACCGCTTCAACCGCCTCTTTGCTGAGGTTGGTGGAGTCGGTACGCATATAGGTGATGTAACCCGCTTCATAGAGACGCTGGGCCATCATCATGGTCTTCTTCACCCCGAAGCTCAGACGGGTAGAGGCCGCCTGCTGCAGGGTGGAGGTGATGAAGGGCGCGGAGGGCTTGGAACCGGTCGGCTTGTCTTCCCGATTCACGACCTTGTAGTCGACCCCTTCCAGGGCAGCCACGGCGGCAAAGGTCTCTGCCTGGGTGACCGGCTTGAAGTCGGCGCCGTTACGGCTGACCACTTCCATGCGCAGGGAGGCATGTTCACCGGTCAGCAGATCTGCGTTGAGATCCCAGAACTCCACCGGCACGAACGCCTTGATCTCGCGCTCTTTATCGACGATGAGGCGCACCGCAACAGACTGCACCCGACCGGCGGAGAGGCCGCGAGCCAGCTTCTTCCACAGCAGCGGGGAAACCATATAACCCACCACCCGATCGAGGAAACGGCGGGCCTGCTGGGCGTTGACACGGTGAATGTTCAGCTCGGATGGCTGGGCAAACGCCTCCTGAATCGCGGTCTTGGTGATTTCGTTGAACACCACCCGCTTGTAGCGGCTGTCGTCACCACCGATGATCTCGCGCAAGTGCCAGGCGATCGCCTCTCCCTCTCTATCCAAGTCGGTTGCGAGATAGATGGTGTCGGCCTTGGCGGCCAGACTTTGCAATTCACTGACCACTTTCTCTTTGCCGGGCAAAATCTGGTAGTTGGCCTGCCAGCCTGCGGCCGGATTGATCCCCATCCGTGAGAACAGGGCATTGCGATCCTTGGCTGCCTTCTCTGATTCGCTCAGCTTGATGCCGCGAATGACAGGTTTTTTGGGCTCGTTGCTGGCGCTGCCACTGGTGGGCAGATCGCGAACATGACCGACGCTGGATTTCACCACGTAGTCCTTGCCCAAATATTTGTTGATGGTCTTGGCCTTGGCCGGAGACTCCACTATGACCAGTGATTTGCCCATGCTGTAACTATTATCCTCATTGCACCCGACGGGGTTGGTGTGCGGTTTTGTGGGGCTGTATAAGAGATTTGACGCGAAAAAGCAATCTTGTGAGCAAATTAGCTCACCCTCTCGAACCACCTGACCTCTTTATTTATTAATGCGAAGCCGAGCCGCGGGAAGCAACCGCTTTTTTATTTTTATGCTATATCCACCCCCTTTTTATATTTGAAATGACATAACCAACCGCTCTTGTAACATAACAAACCACTTTGGTTATCAGCTTGTTACAAAAGACAAAATCTCCTTATAATGGCTGAATCCCGCAGCTTTGTGCGCGGAAGGAACCGCTACCCATATAAAAATCGAAAGGATGTACTCAATGAAGCACTTCGAGGTCAACTTCGACGGACTGGTCGGCCCGACCCACAATTATGCCGGCTTGTCCTATGGCAACGTCGCCTCCCAGAGCAACGCCAAGGAGGCGTCCAATCCGAAGGAAGCGGCCAAGCAGGGGTTGCGCAAGATGAAAGCGCTGACCGAGCTTGGCATGACCCAGGGGGTGCTGGCACCGCAGGAGCGGCCGGATCTGGCCACCCTGCGCCGCCTCGGCTTCACCGGCAGCGATGCCAGCGTGCTGGCCCAGGCCGCCAAACAGGCTCCCGCCGTGCTGGCTGCCTGTTATTCAGCCTCCAGCATGTGGACCGCCAACGCCGCCACCGTCTCCCCGAGTGCCGATACCCAGGATGGCCGCATTCACTTCACCCCCGCCAACCTGACCAACAAGTTCCACCGTTCCCTCGAACCCGAGGTGACAGGTCGCATACTGCGCGCCGTGTTCAACAACGATCGTCACTTCTATCACCACCAGCATCTGCCGGAGAACGACCACTTCGGTGACGAGGGCGCCGCCAACCACACCCGCTTGTGTCGTGCCTACGGCGAGTCCGGGGTCGAACTGTTCGTCTATGGCCGCAGTGCCTTCGATGTCTCCCAGCCCGCCCCCAAACGCTACCCGGCCCGCCAGACCCTGGAGGCCAGCCAGGCCATCGCCCGTCTGCACGGTTTGAGCGAAGAGAGCGCCGTCTTCATCCAGCAAAATCCGGATGTGATCGATCAGGGGGTGTTCCACAACGACGTGATCGCGGTGGGCAACCAGAACGTGCTCTTCTTCCACCAGCAGGCCTTTCTCAACACGGCGTCAGCGCTGGCCGAGGTGCGCACCAAGTTCGGCGAGGGCGAATTGCACTTCATCGAGGTGCCGACCAATGAGGTATCGCTGCAGGACGCGGTGAAATCCTATCTGTTCAACACCCAGATCCTCACCCTGCCGTCCGGCGAGATGGCCATCATCGCCCCCACCGAGTGTCGTGACAATCCGGCCGTATCGGCCTACCTCGGCCAACTCCTCGCCCAGGGCACCCCCATCAAACAGGTGCACTACATGGACGTGAAACAGAGCATGCGCAACGGTGGCGGCCCTGCCTGCCTGCGGCTGCGAGTCGCCATGAACGATCTGGAACTGGCGGCGGTCAACCCGGCCTGCCTCATCAACGACAGCCAGTTCACCCGGCTGGATCAGTGGGTGGATCGCCACTACCGCGACAGTCTGGCGCTGGACGATCTGCGCGACCCGGCGCTGGTGCAGGAGTCCCGCACCGCCCTGGACGAACTGACCCAGATCCTCAAACTCGGCTCCGTCTACCCCTTCCAGCGCTGAGTCGCTGGATAGCAAAAGCCGGGCAAATGCCCGGCTTTTTCATGCCCGTGGTGCAAGCGAGGCCTCAGCGCCAGGGGCTCTGCTGCCACAGCCGGCCGAGGCTCGACTCCAGCGCCAGGGCCGCCTGCTGGCCCAGTTTCTGGGTCAGGCTCTTTGGCTTGCGATAGCTGATGCCGACCACCTTGTGATGGCTGGCCTGGGCCAGCAGGTAGTCGTCACTGGTGCAGAGGGTATCCACCAGCCCCAGCCCCTTGGCCTGGCTCGCCAGCCAGTGCTCTCCCGTGGTGACACTGTCTATGTCGAGGTTGGGTCTGTGCTCGGCCACGAACGCCTTGAACCGCTCGTGGATGGCGCCCAGCTCCTCACGAAACTTCTCCCGCCCCAGATCGTCGTTCTCACCGAACATGGTGATGGTGCGCTTGTACTGGCCAGCGGTGTGCATCTCGAATTCAATGTCGTGCTTTTTCAAGAGCTTGTTGAAGTTCGGCAGCTGGGCTATCACCCCGATGGAGCCGACGATGGCAAAGGGCGCCGCCAGGATCTGATCTGCCACGCAGGCCATCATGTAACCGCCGCTCGCCGCCACCTTGTCGATGGCCACGGTGAGTTTGATCCCCTTGTCGCGCAGTCGCTGCAGCTGGGATGCGGCCAAGCCATAGCCATGCACCACACCGCCACCGGATTCAAGGCGCAGCAGCACCTCGTCACCGGACTGGGCGACCCCTATCACGGCACTCACCTCTTCCCGCAGGGAAGCCACCTCTTTGGCGTCCATGCTGCCGTTAAAATCGAGTACAAACAGCCGGCTGCGCTCGTCTTCGGTCCTGGCACGGGCCTTGTGTTCGGCCTTGCGATCCTTCTCCAGCAACTTGCGTCCGGCCTTGCCGGCCAGCGCCGCCTGCAACTGGTAGCGCCCCTGCTCCAGCTCGCTGGAGAGATCGGTCACCACCAGCTCCCCCTTGCGGGATTTCGGCTGACGGCTGCTGATCACCATCAAAATGACGGCCGCGATAGCCAGCAGTAAGGTGAGGGTCTTGGCCAGAAACAGCCCATATTCAGTCAAAAATGCCACTTGATGCTCCGCTCAATGTTCGAGTTTTTCACATTCTAGGGAGTTTGCCGGGCTCGCGCAAAAACTCTGCGACAGTGGCTCAAAAAACACACTCTTTAATCACAACCCCTCTATTTTCTTCACATTTTTGCCGTCTCATACTGGTCAAATGCCGTGCGGGGTCAGTACACTGGCTCTTCTATATACCGCGATACCGCGCGCATCTGCCACGAACGTGTTAACAGGAGTTGTCATGCTCGATTATCAGGCCCCCCGGGATCTGCTCAAGCACAAGGTCATTCTGGTCACAGGTGCCGGTGACGGCATAGGCCGCGAAGCCGCTATCACCTATGCCGCCCACGGCGCCACCGTGATCCTGCTCGGCCGCACCAGCGCCAAACTTGAGGCTGTTTATGACCAGATTGAGGCCGCCGGTTATCCGCTGCCCGCCATAGTGCCGGTGGACTTGAAAGGCGCTACCGCCGCCCACTACCGTGGCATGGCCGAGACCTTCGAGCAGCAGTTTGGCCGCCTCGACGGTGTATTGTTCAACGCCGGCCTGCTTGGCACCCTCTCCCCCTTCGAACACATCCAGGAGAAGGAGTGGGACGAGGTGATGCAAGTCAACGTCAAATCAGAGTTCCTGCTGACCCAGGCGCTGCTGCCGCTGATCCGCCAGACCGCCAAGGCGCACGGTGAGGCCTCCATCGTTTACACCTCCTCCAGCGTGGGCCGCAAGGGCCGCGCCTACTGGGGCACCTACGCCATCTCCAAGTTCGCCATCGAAGGCATGATGGAAGTGCTGGCCGACGAGCTGGAAAACACGGCGGTGCGGGTCAACACCCTCAACCCGGGCGGTACCCGCACCAAGATGCGTGCCAGCGCCTTCCCGGCAGAGGATCCCCAGCAGCTCAAGACGCCGGCCGATCTCATGCCGCTCTATCTCTATCTGATGGGGGCCGACAGCCGTGGCAAAACCGGCCAGACCTTTGTGGCCCAGCCCAAATAAATCAACAAAATAACCGGAACCCTGCGCCACATGGGGTTAAATTCAATAGGGTGCCGCCGGCACCCCGTTGAAGGCCCTTACCACATACGATCCCTGATCAGGTTGAAATATGTTTCGTCCCAAGAGCACGTTTGAGCAATGGCGGATCTTTCAGGCCGTGGTGGACCATGGCGGTTATGCCCAGGCCGCTGAAGCACTGAACAAGAGCCAATCCTCTCTCAATCATGCGGTGGCCAAGCTGCAGCAGAGTCTGGGGGTGCCTCTGCTGGCAGTGAGGGGGCGCAAGGCGGTATTGACCCCGGCGGGGGAGATATTCCTCAAGCGGGCGCGTCAGCTCAGCCAGCAGGTGGAAGAGCTGGAGAACCTGGCCAACAACCTGGAGCGGCAGTGGGAGCCGCAGGTCAACCTCTATGTTTCCGTGCTGCAACCACGGGAGCGACTCTATCGGGCGCTGGCCCATTTCTATCCCCGCAGCCGGGGCTGCCGCGTCAATCTGCACGAACGCATTCACTGCCACTTCAACGCCCTGCAAGTGGGGGATCTCATGCTCTCCGAGCACCTGCCCCAGGATCGTACCGGCCTGCCGCTGGACGAGGTGTGCCTGCTGCCGCTCTGCTCGGCCAAGCATCCCCTCGCCGCCCTGGTAGGGCCCGTCTCGACTGACGAGCTTGCCAGCCACAACCAGATCAGCCTGCATCCCCCCATTCACCGCTCGGTGGACTGGAATGATGCGGATGACACCGGTTGGAAGGCGACCCACTATCACGAAGTGATAGCCATGCTAAAACTCGGCCTCGGCTATGCCTGGCTGCCCCGCCATCTGGTGCAGGAGGAGCTGATCAGCGGCGTCCTGGTGCCACTGGATCTGGCCAGTGGCAACGAGCGCCATCTCTATACCTATCTGCTAACTCCGTCAGCGGATTCGCTGGGTCCGGCCACCGAGCTGCTGCTACGCTGCCTGCGCAACGAATATCAGACCGGTAACAACAAATAAGCCCAAGCCGTCAGGCGGCCAGCGCCACCCATCGCCAATCGGTCACAGACCAGCATCACACATTGGGCACCCGCCAGCAGGCGCCCAGTGCCGCCAGCGCCAGCGCCGTGGCCACCATGAAGACCCCGTGAAAACTCCAGATCTCGGCCACTGTCCCCGCAATGGCCCCCGCCATGATGGAGCCGGTACGTATGCTATTGGCAAACAGGGTGGTCGCCACCCCGGCGCGCCCCGGCATCAGATCCTGGAAGTAGGACATGCCGATCCCGGCGACTATGCCGATGAAGATGGCGTTGAGCAGTTGCAACGCGATGAGCGCAGACTGACTCGACAGGGTGACCAGCCCCGCGTAGAAACCCACCCCGGCCAGCACCGCCACCAGCATCATGGGACGCTTGCCGAAGCGCTGGGTGTAGTAGCCAGCCAGCAGCATGAAGGGGATCTCGAGGGCCGCCGCCGTACCCATCAGCACACCGGCCAGTTTCTCCTCCAGCCCCAGCTCGCGGGTGATGTAAAGCGGCATGTTGATGAGGTACATGCTGTTGCAGGTCCACATCAGGGTGGAGGCAATGAACAGCGCCCGCACGGAAGGGTCTCGCCAGCTGCTGACCCGCTCCACCTCGCTGTTTGGCGTGGGCAGCGGCAGGGAGGGCAGCCAGCGCCACACCACGAAGGCACAGATGAGGTAGGCCAGGGCGGAGGCGAGATACATCACCTCGAAGCCATAGCCGATGGCCAGCGCAAAGGCGATGGGGGGGCCGATGACCCAGGCCAGGGAAAACTGGGCCCGCAACACAGAGCTGAACATGTCTGCCCGCTTGTTGCGGCTGTCGGCATATTCCCGTGCCAGGGCAAACAGCTGGGGACTGGCAGTGGCCGCCAGACTCGCCAGCAAGACCCCAAGGCTCACCAGCAGCCAGTAGTTGCGATTCCAGGCGAACAACAGGGAGAGCACTACCCCCGCGAAGCAGCAGCGCAGGATCAGCCGCTTGCGATCCCCCTTGCTGTCGGAGCGGTGGCCGAGCCACTGGCTGATGAGGATCCCGACCACGGCGTTGACCGTGTAAAACAGTCCGACCAGCAAGGGGCGAACCTGCACCTCTTCGGCCAGAAACAGGCTCAAGGTTGGCACCTGGAGCGCGACTGCCACCCCAGTTATAAAGGTCACGGCCAAAAAAGAGAGGGAAACGGGATCCGATCTCCTCAGCGCGGCAGTCAACAAGCTCATAGGATTACCACTGATTGGGGGCAAGAAAACGGGCCAAAATTCGGCAAGTGCATGAAATAGCGTTGCTTATTTTATGTCATGATCAAGAGTCACCTCAAGGCTTGCGACCCCGCGCCCGACCCCGTACATTGAAAGCCCACTGCCCAGCATAAGGATTCCACATGTTTGATTTTGACCGGGAAATAGATCGTCGCGACACCATGAGTCTGAAATGGGACAAGTACAAAGGACAAGACGTGCTGCCCATGTGGGTAGCCGACACCGACTTTGTCTCGCCGCCTGCCGTCGTCGAAGCCCTCACCCAGCGGGTCGCCCACGGCATCTTCGGTTACTCGCGCCCCTCTGCCCGGCTGATCGAACTGATCATTGCGCGTCTGGCCAGCCGCTACGGCTGGACCATCCAGCCGGAGTGGCTCATCTTCCTGCCCGGTGTGGTACCCGGCCTCAACCTGGCGTGCAAGGCCTGGAGCCAGCACGGTCGCGGTATCATCACCCCCAAACCGGTCTACTACCCCTTTCTGCAGGCACCCGGGTTCAACGATCGCCCCCTGCTCACCGTCCCCATGGTGGAAGAGGCCGGTCGCTGGGTGCTGGATCTGGAGGAGCTGGAGCGTCAGGCCCCGGCGGCGGATCTGCTGCTGCTGTGCAACCCGCACAACCCGGGCGGTACCGTGTTTACCCGCGAAGAGCTCAAGGCCATCGATGCCATCGCCGAACGACACAATCTGGTCGTCTGCTCGGATGAGATCCATTGTGATCTGCTGCTCGACAAGCAGGCCCACCACATACCCTACGGCGCCATCAGCCCGGCAGCCGCCGAGCGCTCGGCCGTGATGATGGCACCGAGCAAGACCTTCAATATCGCGGGCCTGTGCTGTGCCTTCGCCGTGGTGCCCAACGCCCGCCTGCGCCTCAAGCTGCAACAGGCGATGCGCGGCATCAGCGCCGACGTCAACCTGCTGGGCTTCGTGGCAGCCGAGGCAGCCTATGAGGGAGGCGAACCCTGGCTCTGCGAACAACTCGACTACCTGGCCGCCAATCTCATGCTTATCGAACAGGCTGTCGCCCGCTGGCCCGGCGTCAAGCTGGCTCGCCATCAGGCCACCTACCTTGCCTGGATTGACGTCAGTGCGCTCGGGCTCGAGGATCCCATCACCTTCTTCGAACAGGCAGGGGTTGGGCTCTCCCCGGGCGCCCAGTTCGGCGATGGCCAGTTCGTACGGTTCAACTTCGGCTGCACCCGGGCACGGCTGACCGAGGCGCTGGCCCGGATGGAGAAAGCGATCCAGACTCGCATCTGATGGCAATAGGGTATATTTTTGCGGCTGAATCTCAGCTGCACCGACCGCCGCCATAAGCGATGAGGGCGAGTCTGAATGGCACATGCCATGCAAACCCGGCTCTGTGCTGAACAGCGGCAGGCCGTGATGTCAGACGGGATGGGCTTGACCCATCCTTTTTATCAGCCATTAACCCGGTTAATTATGTTGCCAAGCGCCCTGCACCACCTGTCGACCTTGTCTCGTTTCGCCCTGCCCTTGCTGGCAGCCGCCCTGGTGTTGCCCCTGCACGCCACTACACCATCCTATCTCACCATAGGCACAGGGGCGCTCAACGGCGTCTACTATCCCGCAGGAGGGGCCATCTGCCGCCTGCTGAACGCAGATAGCGCCAACCACGGACTGCACTGCGCCGTGCAGAGCACCTCGGGCTCCCTCATCAACCTGAAGGAGCTGAACCAAGGGAAAACCCAGCTGGTGCTGGTGCAATCGGATGTGGTGCATCATGCCGCCAAGGGCACAGGCCCCTTCGTGGGCCAGCCACCCAACGACCGGCTTCGCAGCCTGTTTCGACTCCATCAGGAGTCGCTGACCCTGATCGCCAGTGCCAACAGCAACATCAGCACTCTGACCGACATCGAAGGCAAACGGGTCGATCTGGGCAATCCGGGTTCGGGAGAGCGCGTGACCAGCCAGGCCCTGCTCGATGCCATGGGCTGGCAGGAGAGCAGCTTCGCCCCCGTCATTCCCTCCTCCATCAACAACCGGCTGGAAGGACTCTGCGATGGTACCCTGGACGCCGCCTTCATGGTGGCGGGCCATCCCAATCAGCGCATAGGGGATCTGACCGGTCGCTGTCAGGCACGCATCATCCCCATCGAGGGGGAGCAGATCGATCGTCTGCTCAAGACGCTCCCCTATTATCAGCGCAGCCACATCAGCGCCAATCTCTACCCGGGACAGCTCAGCGACGTCAACACCTTCGCCGTCACCGCCGAACTGATTGCACTGGACAGCCTGCCAGACACAGAGGTGCGCACTGTGCGCGACGTGCTGACCGCACGGCTCAAGCAGTTCACCCGTCTGCATCCGGCGCTGACCCCCCTCACCCTGGACTCCATGCAGGCAAAGGCTGAGGTACCGCACCACTCGGGCATGGAGGATGCCGTCCTGCCGCCGCCATCACTCATCCCCGAATCCCTGACCCCTGAGGAGTCAGCGGGCTCGGCGGCGACGGCAACCCAGGCAGCCCAGTCGGCGACGCAGACCACCGGGGATGGCGCAGCAGCACAAACCACAACCTCAGAGGCATTGGCAACCCAGCCCACTGCGGTAGAGTCCGTCTCGACCGCCCAGGCCACTCAGGCTGTGACTGTGGACGCCCCCTCGGATGCTGTGGCCACGCAAACCGTGACGACGGACCCCCCCTCGGCTGCTGTGGCCACGCAACCCGCCTCGTCCGCACTTGGCTCGGCGCCAGCCGATACGCAAGGGGCGGCGCCCAGTGCCACCAATGGCAGCGACGGCGTGCACCAGCCCCTGCCTGCCACCCCTTCGGCAAGCGTGCCCGTCCAGTAATCTCACGCACCACCAACGAAAGAGGCCACCTGTCAGGG
>NZ_CAWNYS010000240.1:12625-25539 GCF_963878295.1 Aeromonas sp. HMWF014
CAGCTGCCGATCGGTATCTCCCCTTCCGGCCCAGTCCAACCGGGTCAGGCGCCCGCCATGAACGGTCTGCCTATCCTGCCGGATCTTGTCAGCCTGCGGCCTTGGGCGCCGCTTGATGGCGGGCGTCGGGCTGCAATATCTCCTCCTCCACCCAGTGCAGCAGCTGTTTGATAGCCCGCGACAACACCTGATTCTGACGCACCACGTACCCCAAGCTGGTGCCGGGAAAATCGGTCAGACGGGCCACGGGGGCGGTGAGCTTGAGGCGCGGGTGGAGCGAGAAGTCCGGCACTATGGCCACCCCGAAGCCCGCCTCGGCCCAGTCGAGCTGGGCATCCACGCTGCCCACCTCCATGATGCGGCAAGTCGGCAGGCCTAGCAGGGGCAGCGAGGGGTCGATCAGGGCGCGAGTGCGAGTGTCGTGGCCGAGCAGGATCAGGGTCGGCTCATCAAGGGGATCGCTCTCTCCCGCCTTCGCCCGCGCCTGCCAGCGGGCCAGCCCGTGTCCCAGCGCACACCAGGTCACCTGCTGCAACTCGGTGTAGAACAGCGGTTCGCTACGCTTTTGCGCCATCACGAAGCCAAGATCCGCCTTGCCGGCCCTGACCAGCTCGGCCGCCTGATCCGAGGTGGTATTGAACAGGGTGAGATCGATGCCGGGAAAGGCCTGCTTGAAGCGCTGGAACGGCTGGATCAACAGCAGACGAGAGATGATGTCGCTGGCGGCGATGGCGAGCGTGCCCTGGCTCAGCTGGTTGAGGGCATTGAGATCGGACTGGCACAGCAGCAGCTCGTTGATGGCCCGCTCGGCGCTTTGCAGCAGTCGCTCACCGGCCTGGGTGAGCCGAAACGGGCTGCGTTCAATCAGCTTGACCCGGGTGGCCTGCTCCAGGTTCTTGAGATGCAGGCTGACGTTGGGCTGGGTCATGTGCAATTCGGTGGCGGTCTGGCCGAAGTGCTGCAGGCGGGCCAGGGTAACGAAGGTGTGCAGCCAGTGAATATCCAGCATGGGGATCCTCTTGTTTTTCCACATCTGCGCCCATGACGCGGGCCAGCGCGGCAATACGGGGCGTCTTGCCGGTAAATTCGCCACAATTATATGGTTTTCTTATTGGAATTATAAAGATAATTAATTTTTCTAATCCGCCGCAGCCTCCTAGGATGGACGCCTAACGTCTTAGGAGAAAGAGTCATGTCGTCTATCGTAGTCGTAGGTGCTAACTGGGGTGATGAAGGCAAAGGCCGCATCGTCGATTATCTGGCAGGTCAATCCGCCGCCAGCATCCGTTTTCAGGGCGGCAACAACGCCGGCCACACCGTCGTCAACGACCTGGGCACCTTCAAGCTGCACCAGTTGCCGAGCGGCGTATTCAACCCGGAGTGCCTGGTTGTCCTCGGCCCTGGCATGGTCATCAGCCCCGAGCCGCTGACCCACGAGCTGGCTGAAGTGAACGCCGCCGGCGTGACCCCGAAACTGGCCATCTCTGATCGCGCCACCTTCTGTCTGCCAATCCATGCGCTGGAAGATACCCTGGAAGAAGTCCGTCTGGGTGATGGCGCCTATGGCTCCACCCGTCAGGGCATAGCCCCGGCTTACGGTGATCGGGTCATGAAAAAAGCGATCCTGGTCGGCTGGCTGAAGCAGCCAGAGGTGCTGGTTGAGCGCCTCCAGTTCTTCCTCGACTGGAAACTGCCGCAGCTCAAAGCCCTCTACCCGAGCTTCGAGTTCAGCCAGACCGCCCAGGAAATGGCCGATTGGCTGCTGGAAGTCTCCGCCCCCTGGATCGACGCCGTCTGCAACGTCAGCGAGCCGCTCAAGGCCATCCAGGCCCAGAACGGCACCCTGCTGTTCGAAGCCCAGCTGGGCGCCGGCCGTGACCTCATCTACGGTGAGTACCCCTGGGTGACCTCTTCCCACGTTTCCGGCGCCTACGCCGGTATCGGTGGCGGCCTGCCGGCTCTGCGCCCCGAGCGCGTGATTGCCGTGGCCAAGGCGTTCAGTACCTCTGTCGGTACCGGCACCCTGATCACCGCCATGGAGAATCAGGAAGAGTTCCGCAAGTTCGCCAACGAGTTCGGTGCCACCACCGGCCGTCCCCGTGACATCGGCTACTTCGACGCCGTTGCCACCAAGCAGGGTCTGGAGATCCAGGCCGCCAACGAGATCGCCCTGACCAAGCTGGACTGCCTCTCCGGCATGCCGGATCTGAAGATCTGCGTGGCCTACGAAGGCGCCAACACCGAGAACCCCATCTGGCCGCAGACCGCCGGTCTGAAGCCGGTGTACGAGTCCATGGAAGCCTGGAGCGAAGACATCTCTCACATCCGCAAGTTCGAAGACTTGCCCAAGGCTGCCCAGCACTATGTGCTGCGCATCGAAGCTCTGCTGGGTGTGCCGGTTCCCATGGTCTCCGTCGGCCCGGGCCGCGAGCAGATGATACTGCGCTAAGCTCCCTGCGCAGCTGCCAGCAAGATGTCAAAACCGGCCTCACAGAGGCCGGTTTTTTTATGGCCACCTCACCATAAGCTGACCGCCGAGGGACGGGCGGGAACGGGCCCCATCCGCGAGAACGACACCCGGCGACAGGCGCCATACAGGGGCTTCAGCTGGAGAGTGCACACCTCTGTATGCTCTATCGCAACCTTCTGAAACAGGAAGGCGGCTCCCCACTAGCGCAGGGAATAACGCAACAAAAAGGCCTCCGCAAGGGAGGCCTTTCTTATGGCAGTGCCAGGCTGAGATGGCAATGACGGCTTACTTGACGGTCACCCGGGCAAACTTGCGCTTGCCAACCTGATAGACGGCGGTACCGGCACCTACCAGTGCCTTGCCATCTTCCAGCTTTTCGCCGTCAACCTTGACCGCGCCCTGCTTGATCATCCGCAGTGCTTCGGAGGTGGTGGCCACCAGATCGGCATCCTTGAGCAGGTTGGCAATGGCCAGCCCTTCCCCTTCCAGCGCCAGTTCGACTTCCGGCATCTCGTCCGGCATGGCGTTCTTGGAGAAGCGCTGGGTGAAATCTTCGTGGGCCGCTTCGGCTGCCGCTTCGTCGTGATAGCGGGCGATGATCTCTTTGGCCAGCCAGATCTTCACATCACGAGGATTCAGGGTGTTCGCGGCGATACCGGCCTTGAACTCTTCAATCTCGGCCAAGGGGCGAGAGGAGAGCAGCTCGTAGTAGTTCCACATCAGGGTGTCGGTGATGGACATGATCTTGCCGAACATCTCGCCCGGGGCATCGTGCACGCCTATGTAGTTGGCGGCAGACTTGGACATCTTCTTGACGCCATCCAGACCCACCAGCAGCGGCATCATCAGCACGCACTGTGCGGCCATGCCGGCATCTTTTTGCAGCTCGCGGCCCATCAGCAGGTTGAACTTCTGATCGGTACCGCCCAGCTCGACGTCCGCCTTCAGCGCGACCGAGTCATAGCCTTGCAGCAGCGGATAGAGGAATTCGTGAATCGCGATGGATTGGCCGCCGGTGTAGCGCTTTTTGAAGTCGTCGCGTTCCATCATGCGAGCCACGGTCTGCTTGGCCGCCAGCTTGATCATGCCGGTCGCGCCCAGCTCGCCCAGCCAGCTGGAGTTGTACTCGATACGGGTCTTGGCAGGATCGAGGATCTTGAACGCCTGCTCGGCATAAGTGAGGGCGTTGTGCTTGATGGCCTCTTCGGAGAGCGGCGGACGAGTGCTGTTCTTGCCGGAGGGGTCACCCACCATGGCAGTGAAATCACCGATCAACAGGATGATCTCATGGCCCAGATCCTGGAAGGTCTTCAGTTTGTTGAGGATCACGGTATGACCCAGGTGAATGTCGGGAGCCGTCGGATCCATCCCCAGCTTGATGCGCAGCGGGCGCCCTTCCTTCAACTTGGCGACAAGTTCTTCTTCAACCAGAATTTCTTCCGCTCCGCGCTTGATCTCGGCTAGCGCCACCTCGAGCTGGGACATTTTTTGACTCTCCAATCACGATTCCACAGGGCCAAACATATTACTGGAATGGCGAGCTAATTGGAAAGGCTGTAAAATCCATCCATTCTGCCCGACTTCATCTGCTTCTCATGGTTATTTGGCACGCCTTCAACGCACTTCCCCACTGGCACCGCAAGATGGTGCTGATCCTGAGCATCATGGTGATGATGCTGGCTGCCTGGCCAAGCGAACAGGCGGTCGCAACCCGGGTCGATGACAACGGCAACGATTTTGCCGCCGAGCCGCAAGCCGACGAGGGCGAGCTGCTGGCCCAGACCGAGCTGCCCGTCACCCCGCCCAAGCCCAGCTATGTCACCAAACAGGTGAAGGTGCACCGGGGCGACAACATGGGCGTCATCTTCCAGCGCCTTGGCCTCAGCACCACGGATTTGCACCTCATCGATCAGCTCGATGGCGCGGATCCCCTGCGCCGGCTCAAACCCGGCCAGGAGCTCACCTTCAAGCTCACGAAACATGGCATGCTGCACAGCCTCTATTACCCCCACAGCCTGGAGCAGGCGCTGAAAGTGAACCGCAAGGCGGATCGCTTCGTCGCCAAACCGGTCAAGCTGGAACTCGATACCCGCGAGCAGGTGGCCAAAGGCGAGATCCGCTCCAGCTTCTGGGGTGCCGCCGCCGAGGCGGGCATGACAGAAGTTCAGATCATGAACCTGGCTGCCATCTTCGGCTGGGACATCGACTTCGCTCAGGACCTGCAACCCGGGGACAGCTTTCGGGTGGTCTATCAGGAGAAGTATCAGGATGACGAGCGGGTCGCCTCCGGCGATATCCTGGCCGCCGAATTTGTCAACCAGGGCACCGCTTACCGCGCCGTGCTCAATGAAGATGGCAACTACTACACGCCGGAAGGCAAGGCGATGCGCAAAAGCTTCCTGCGCGCCCCGGTCAACTTCAAATACATCAGCTCCAACTTCAACCCGCGCCGCCTCCACCCGGTCACCGGCAAGATCCGCCCCCACAACGGCATCGACTATGTGGCTCCTGTAGGCACCCCCATCATGGCGGCGGGCTCCGGCCAAGTGGTGGCCGCCGGCCACAACCAGTTCAACGGCAACTACGTCTTCATCAAGCACGCCGGCAACTTCGTGACCAAATACCTGCATCTGTCCAAACGCACCGTCGATAAAGGGCAGCGAGTGAAACAGGGACAGACCATTGGCACCCTGGGGGGCACAGGCCGGGTGACAGGCCCGCACCTGCACTATGAGTTCGTGGTGGGCGGCATTCACAAGAACCCGCGCACCCTCACCCTGCCACAGGCTGAAACCCTGACCGGACGGGAGCTGGCCAATTTCAGGAAGCTGGCGATGCCGCAACTGGCCAAACTCGACCAACTTGACAAGCCTGAGCTGCAGCTGGCTCAGAACAAACGGGACAATCGCGGCGGCTAAGTGGCCGCCAAGGAGTGGGGAATGAAAGAGCGCTATATCGGACTGATGTCAGGCACCAGTATGGATGGGATCGATGCCGTGCTGGTGATGATCGACGGCGATGAACTGCGGGTCGAAGCGGCACTCTGCCACCCCTGGCCCACGGCCCGTGAGCTGCACGCCCTCAGCACTCCGGGCGAGAACGAAATAGACAGGATGGGCGTGGCCGACAATCTGGTGGCCCGCGAGTTTGCTACCGCCACCCACACGCTGCTCGCCAAGGCGGGGCTGACCCCTGAAGATATTCGCGCCATCGGCAGCCATGGCCAGACCATACGCCACCGCCCTCAGCTCGGCTTTACCCTGCAGATCGGCAATGCCGCCCTGTTGGCCGCACTGACCGGCATTGATGTGGTGGCCGATTTTCGCACCATGGACATGGCCCTCGGCGGTCAGGGAGCGCCGCTGGTGCCCGCTTTCCATCAGGCACTGTTTGCCAAACCCGGCGCCCTGCGGGTGGTGCTGAACCTCGGTGGCATCGCCAATATCTCGGTGCTGCCGGGCAATCCCGGTGGGGTGTATGGCTTTGATACCGGCCCTGCCAACACCCTGCTCGATGGCTGGTATCGCCGTCATCAGCCAGACGGCGGCAACTACGACGCCGGTGGTAAATGGGCCGCCAGCGGCCAGCTTATTCCTGACCTGCTTGGAAAGCTGCTGGCTCACCCCTACTTCGCCGCCGCCGCCCCCAAGAGCACCGGGCGGGAGATGTTCACCCTCGATTGGCTCGATGGCGAGCTGGCAGGCACTGCATACGCCCCCGTCGATGTGCAGCGCACCCTGCAGGCACTCACCTGCCACAGCATCGCCCGTCAGCTGCCCGCCCAGCCCGAGGCAGTCGGTACCAGCCAACCCAAAGCCGAGCTGTTTGTCTGCGGCGGCGGCGCCCATAACACCCCGCTGCTGGCGGAACTCGCCGGCCTGCTGCCCTGCTGGCACATCGCCAGTACCTTTGATCTGGGGATAGCCCCCGACTGGGCGGAGGGGGCGGCATTTGCCTGGCTGGCACAGCGCTTTATCCATCGCAAGCCGGGCAACCTGCCCGCGGTCACCGGCGCCAGTCGCCCGGCCGTGCTGGGTGCCCTCTACCTCGCCGGATAACTGACACCGGGTGCCCCCATCCCGAGCGCTTATCCAGACCCGGCCCCTTGTGCGCCTGCCGACCACTGACCCGCGTCACGCTGGCGGGCAAGCCACCATCTTGCTCCACCATCACAACCGCTCACAGGACGACTGCCCCCTTATGGCATATTTATCTCGCTATTTTGGGCGGCCAACATCATCAAAATAAGCACACAAGCGGCTATTCAAGCGCAATAATAAAATATCGCCTATGCAATGTATTGAATTATATTCCAGCCACATCTTTATTAGTCTTTGCATGACCTTGGGTTAGCATATTTTTAGCGAACTGGATAGATCCCCGAAACGATTAAAATTACATATCCATGCAAAATAAAAACGGTTATCCGCAAGATGACGCATACTTTTAACGCATCATTCACAGCGCTGCCCCATCCCCACAGAGGGATAAACCCAGTCCACACGGGCTCGCCTGCGATGCCAACCCTGTTTGAACCACCTCGGAATGGTATTCACCCTGAATTGAATAGCAAAAAAGCTATATTTTCGAGCGTTGACCTATCTCATAGAAACGAAATCCCGGTTTGCATCCCCTGATAGCCACTCATAGAATCGCCATGTCTGACATATCTACCCTGTCCCGCCCTCTCTTATCCCATTCAGCTATTGAGTGGATCACAAATAATAACCGGGGATGCCGCCGCTGGTGCAGTAGCCATGGCGCACAACAAGATGGGGTAAACCTGTATCTGAATTAACAAAAAATATTAAAAAGAGGCATATCTATGAGTGGCATCATCAAGTCGGCAAGAAATACCACCAATGCTCCGCAGGCGCTGGGGCCCTACACCCAGACGGTGGCATTCTCTCATTACAACAATATTTCCGCCCAGTTACCGGTCGCTCCCAAGACGGGCAAAATGGTAAGTGGCGATGTCAAGGTACAGGCCAGACAGTGCCTGAATAACCTCAAGGCCATCATAGAGAGCATTGGCCACGTGATGAACGATATGGTCAAAACCACCATCTTCCTGAAAGAGATGGCGGATCTGGAGGCGGTCAACGCCGTCTATCGCGAATTCTTCCCGGGTTATCTGCCGACCCGCACCACCCTCGCCGTCGCCGCCTTGCCGCAGGGTGCGCTGGTGCAGATCGATGCCATCATCTCCAACGGCGAAGGCACCTTCCCGCAAGATCCTTGCCCGCTGGTCAAACTGGCCCGCAATAGCGACAAAGCACCGCACAATCCACTCTCAACCCATACCGTCGCCTTCTCCCACTACAACAATATCGGCGCACAACTGCCGGTCGATGCCGCCTCGGGCCAGCTGGTCGCCGGTGGCATCAAGGAGCAGGCGGGTCAGTGCCTGCGCAATATCAAGGCGGTGCTGGAGAGCATAGACGTGCCGTTTGACGATATCGTCAAAGTGAATATCTACCTGACCAGCCTCGCCGATCTGGAGGCCGTCAACCAAGTCTACACCACCTTCTTCCCCGACTCCGCCATTGCCCGCGCCGTGGCCTATCTGCCGGCCCGCTCGGTGATCAGTGCCGCCGCCCTGCCAATGGGGGCGCGGGTGCAGATGGATGCGGTCATCTCCCACGGTGACGGCACTCCGCCGCAACGGGTGGAAGACCGTCACAAGCTAGTGATCTCTGCCCGCAATACCGACAAGGCACCGCAGAGCCCGCTCCATTGCCAGACCGTCGCCTTCTCCCACTACAACCATCTGTCTGCGCAGCTGCCGATTGACCCCGCCACTGGCAAGATCCTGACTGGCTGCATCAAAGAGCAGACCGCCCAGTGCCTGAGCAATATCAAGGCCATCGTCGAGAGCATCGGCCATGTGATGGACGATATCGTCAAAGTGAATATCCAGCTCGGCAACATCGCGGATCTGGATGCGGTCAACGCCGTCTACACCCAATACTTCCCGGGCTACCTGCCCGCCCGCACCGTATTTGGGGTGGGCGAACTGCCCGCCGGTGCGCTGGTGCAAATGGATGCCGTGCTCTCCAATGCGGAAAGTACCCCGCCGCAAGCATAAGGTTTGCTGTGTATAATAAAAAGACACCGGCTTAGGCCGGTGTCTTTTTATCTAATTTTCAGGGGCATTGCTTTTAATATCATCATATTAGTGAATACACTATCCAACCTGGCAATGCATCCATTTAGTTTTGCGAACGTCCAATGACGCTTCGCCAAGCTAACCTACGAGCCATCAGTGTTCGCTAAAGGTAGTGCTTAAGTTCTACTTCCCGTGTCTTGAACATCTGATAATCAACGACTGTGCGTCCCTTGGCTGCGGTGAACCACTGTACACCGACTTCATCTGAATATCTAAACTCCAATCTAAATTCATATTTACTACTGACAAACAAAGCAATACATGCACCGATCAAAAATGCAACCACAGGGAGAACTGACGTTATTACCTGACCATGTTCATCCGTCGGGACAATGATAAACAATACGCTTGAGGCAATGAAACCGATGATGAACATATTGAGCAGTTTATCTTTCCACGAGAGCGTCCTGACTTGCACATCAGATATTTTATCAAAGTCATAACTGTCTTTGTTGACCCGCAGTTTTTTTGCTGATGGATCGATATAAATAGAACAAGACATAGGAAAACTCCATCTTGATGACACATCAAATGACATTTTTATAATTAAAGATTATTCACCCGGGAACTGATCCTGCTCCCTCCGAATATCCTTGTGAGCTGATGCCATCACCCAGAGACGATGCGGCAAGAATGTGATTGCTGGCTTGGTTTATACCATGACGACCCGCTGAAACAGCAGGTCGTCAATCGAGAGCTGGGAGTAGCAGCAGCAAGGAGGGTATCATATGGCGCCACGAATAACAGCAAATGAAAAAGAAAAAGCGAGGTCGATAAACACATCACTCTGGCAGCATCAAAGGCCATAAAAAACGCCCCCCATCTTGCGATGGAGGGCGTTTTATCGTTCCGGCTATTGGGCCACGCTGACCCAAGGTTCAGGAACTACAAGGGCTATTACAGGGACTCTGCGGTCGCAACCACGTTTTCCACGGTAAAGCCGAATTCCTTAAACAGCAGCTCAGCCGGTGCAGACTCACCGAAGGTGGTCATACCGATGATCTTGCCGCCAAAGCCCACGTACTTGTACCAGTAGTCGGCGATGCCCGCTTCGATGGCCACGCGCTTGGTGACGGAGGACGGCAGCACGGACTCTTTGTACTCGGCAGACTGGGCATCGAACACGTCGGTCGCCGGCAGGGAGACCACGCGCACGGCACGGCCCTTGGCAGTCAGCTGCTCATAGGCGGCAACGGCCAGCTCCACTTCAGAACCGGTGGCGATCAGGATGAGTTCCGGCTTGCCAGCGCAATCCTTCAGCACATAACCACCCTTGGCGGTATCGGCCAACTGCTGGGCGCTGCGGTCCATCTGGGCCAGGTTCTGACGAGAGAAGATCAGTGCAGTCGGGCCGTCGGTACGCTCGATGGCGTGCTTCCAGGCGATGGCGGATTCAACCTGGTCACACGGGCGCCAGGTGCTCATGTTCGGGGTCAGACGCAGGGACGCGATCTGCTCAACCGGTTGGTGAGTCGGGCCATCTTCACCCAGACCGATAGAGTCGTGGGTGTAAACGAAGATGGCACGCTGCTTCATCAGCGCGGCCATGCGCAGGGCGTTACGAGCGTACTCCATGAACATCAGGAAGGTGGCGCCGTAGGGGATGAAACCACCGTGCAGGGCGATACCGTTCATGATGGCGGACATGCCGAACTCGCGTACACCGTAGTGGATGTAGTTGCCGGAGGCATCGTCGTTGGTCAGGGACTTGGAGCCGGACCACATGGTCAGGTTGGACGGTGCGAGATCCGCAGAACCGCCCATGAACTCCGGCAGCAGCTTACCGAACGCTTCCAGAGAGTTCTGGGACGCTTTACGGGTCGCGATCTTGGCCGGGTTGGCTTGCAGAGTTTCGATGATCTTGGCGGATTCGGTAGCCCAGTTGGCCGGCAGATCACCTGCGGTACGGCGCTTGAATTCGGCAGCCAGGGTCGGGTGAGCGGCTTCATAGGCGGCGAACTTGGCAGCCCAGTCGGCTTCCAGCGCAGTGCCCTTCTCCTGACCGTTCCACTCGGCAGCGATGTCGGCCGGGATAACGAACGGTGCGTGGTCCCACTTCAGGAAAGCGCGAGCTGCGGCGATCTCGTCGTTGCCCAGCGGTGAGCCGTGGCAGTCGTGAGAACCGGACTTGTTCGGGGAACCGTAGCCGATGATGGTGCGGCAGCAGATCAGGGTCGGCTTGCCAGTCTCGGCCTTGGCGGCTTCGATGGCGGCATTGATGGCTTCCGGGCTGTGACCGTCAACCGCCGGGATAACGTGCCAGCCGTAGGCTTCGAAACGCTTGGGGGTGTCGTCGGTGAACCAGCCTTCAACGTGACCGTCGATGGAGATACCGTTGTCATCCCAGAACGCAATCAGTTTGCCAAGTTGCAGGGTACCTGCCAGGGAGCACGCTTCGTGGGAGATGCCTTCCATCAGGCAGCCGTCGCCCATAAAGGCGTAGGTGTAGTGGTCAACGATGTCGTGACCCGGCTGGTTGAACTGCTCGGCCATGGCCTTCTCGGCGATCGCCATGCCCACGGCATTGGTGATGCCCTGACCCAGCGGACCTGTGGTGGTTTCCACGCCCGGTGCATAGCCGTACTCGGGGTGACCCGGGGTGCGAGAGTGCAGTTGGCGGAAGTTTTTCAGGTCGTCGATGGAGAGGTCATAACCGGAGAGGTGCAGCAGGGAGTACAACAGCATGGAGCCGTGGCCGTTGGAGAGAATGAAACGGTCGCGGTCGGCCCACTTGGGGTTGTTCGGGTTATGTCTGAGGTGGCTACGCCACAGCACTTCGGCGATATCTGCCATTCCCATGGGGGCGCCCGGGTGACCGGAGTTGGCTTTTTGAACGGCATCCATACTCAATGCGCGAATGGCATTGGCAAGCTCTTTACGAGAAGGCATCTGTATCTCCTGCGATTGCTTCATTTGATGGCCAAGATTAAGGCGCGTTATTGTCCCAGCAGGGGGCGTGCGGTGCAAATATTATCTGGGCGAATAAAGTGGCTTTGGGAGCTCAATCGCTTTTCTGACCGGGGCAAACGATTGAGTTGTAAACGGCTCGCCCCCCAAATGGGGTAAAGCACGTATCTTGTTCGGCCAGCGCGCGGCAAAACCAAAATAGTGCTGGCAATCGAAGGGAGCGCTAACTAAAATGGACGTCCAGATGTAGATACCTCTACAATCATCCTATCATCACCCGGTTATTGCTGTGGCGATAACCCCAGACAAGCTGAGAATCCCATCATGGCAAAGCTGTTTACTTCCGAGTCGGTCTCCGAAGGCCATCCCGACAAGATTGCGGACCAGATCTCCGATGCGGTACTGGATGCCATCCTCAAGCAAGATACCAAGGCCCGTGTAGCCTGCGAGACCCTGGTCAAGACCGGTATGGTCATGGTGGCCGGTGAAGTAACCACCTCTGCCTGGGTTGATATCGAAGAGATAGTGCGTGATACCGTACGTGAAATCGGCTACACCCACTCCGACATGGGCTTCGACGCTGACTCTTGCGCCGTGCTGAACGCCATCGGCAAACAGTCCCCCGATATCAACCAGGGCGTTGACCGCCGCGATCCGCTGGAGCAGGGCGCCGGTGACCAGGGCCTGATGTTCGGCTACGCCACCAACGAAACCGACGTGCTGATGCCCGCCCCCATCACCTACTCTCACCTGCTGGTGAAGCGTCAGGCTGAAGTGCGCAAAAACGGCACCCTGCCGTGGCTGCGTCCGGATGCCAAGAGCCAGCTGACCTTCGCCTACGACGACGCAGGCAAGATCCTGGGTGTGGATGCCGTAGTGCTCTCTACCCAGCACAGCGAATCCATCAGCCACAAAGATCTGGTTGAAGCGGTGCGCGAAGAGATCATCAAACCGGTGTTGCCGGCCGAGTGGGTCACCAAGGACACCAAATACTTCATCAACCCGACCGGCCGTTTCGTTATCGGCGGCCCCATGGGTGATTGCGGTCTGACCGGTCGCAAGATCATCGTTGACACCTACGGCGGCATGGCCCGTCACGGTGGTGGCGCCTTCTCCGGTAAGGATCCGTCCAAGGTTGACCGCTCCGCTGCCTACGCTGCCCGCTACGTTGCCAAGAACATAGTCGCTGCCGGTCTGGCCGATCGTTGTGAAATCCAGATCTCCTACGCCATCGGAGTGGCCGAGCCGACCTCCATCAGCGTCGAAACCTTCGGTACTGCCAAGGTCGCCGAGGAACTGCTGGTCAAGCTGGTGCGCGAGCACTTCGAACTGCGTCCGTATGGCCTGATCGAGATGCTGGATCTGAAG
>NZ_CAWNYS010000241.1:0-3266 GCF_963878295.1 Aeromonas sp. HMWF014
CGACCATCTTCGACGGCAGGGCTTGCCACCACTTCACCCGGCACCGAGGTCTGCCACAGTACTTCCCCGTTCTCTGCGTTCAGGGCGTAAACAACCCCGTTCTCGGAGCCGAGGAACAGCTTGCCGTAGCGAGAGACCAGACCGCCGGAGAGACGGGCGCTGCGCTTGTCGGCGTTGATGGGCAAGTCAGCCAAGTCCACACGCCACAGCACCTTGCCGCTGGCGCGATCGAAGGCACTCACAGTGCCATCGCGGGCAGCGGCAAAGATGCGATCCTCTTCCACCACAGGTTTGAGCTGGGAGTAGAAGTCACCTATGCCATTCCCGACGGAAGAGGACCAGACGATGTTGGCAGTAAAGGCAGATTCAACCACGGGCAAAGGTGCCATCGGATTGAGATCTTCTTCGGAGCTGAACAGGGAGCACCCCTGCAGGGCGAAGGAGACTGCTGCCCCCAACACCATCATCTTGAACAGATTACGCATTCGGAGCTCCACCCGTGGTCACGGCTGGCAGCGCCAGATCGTCCATCTTCAGCTTGAGCTCACCACTGCCCTGCAGGCCACCGGCATCGGCCGCAGCCTGATAGGCATCGCGCGCCTCTTCGGCCTTGCCCTGTTTGAGCAGGATGTCGCCACGCACTTCCGCCACTTGGGCCTTGAAGGCGTCATTGTTGATCTTGCCAAGCTGGGCCAGGGCCTCATCGGCCTTGCCCAGATCATTTAAGACCCGGGCCAGACGCAGGCCAGCGATGGGACGAATGCTCTCATCACCACTGTTCGCCACCAGGGTCAGCTGCTCGGCAGCCAGATCCAGCTTGTTTGCCTTGACGGCAGCCGCAGCCAGTTGCAGGGCGGCCAGCTCGGCGTAAGCATCACCCTGGTGGGCACTGATGAAGCTTTGCACCTGTTCGAAGGCGGCGGCATCCCCTTTGGCCAGCTGGGCCGAGATCTCGTTGTAGGCCTGGGAAGCGGCTTCCTGGTTGGTCTGCTGACGCTCGTTGTAATAACGCCAGCCAAAGAGCCCAACCAGACCGATAACAGTTCCTGCGAGCACCGAGGTTCCGTTCTCTTTCCACCAGCTCTTGATGACCTCAACCTGTTGTTCTTCGGTGGTATAAACTTCCACTGCTTACTCTCCTTTGGCTGCCAGCAGGGCAATGGCGGCGTCGACCGTGACGGTCTGTTGCTCGGCCTGGCCACGCAGATATTTGATGGTGATCTCCCCGTTTTGCACCTCGGTTTCACCAAGGATCAGGGCAATGGCCGCACCGCACTTGTCGGCACGCTTGAGTTGTTTCTTGAAGTTGCCGCCACCGCAGTGGCTCATCAGGCGCAAGTCAGGCAGGGCATCACGCAGACGCTCGGCAAGCGCGAAACCAGCCTGCTCGGTCCCCTCACCCACCATGGCCAGATAGACATCCACCGCAGGACGGATATCGCCGTTGAGCTCGAGAGTCTCCAGCATCAGCACCAGACGCTCCATGCCCATGGCAAAGCCGACGGCCGGGGTCGCTTGACCGCCAAGCTGCTCCACCAGGCCGTCGTAACGGCCACCGGCACAGACGGTGCCCTGAGCACCCAGGCTGGTGGTGACCCACTCGAACACGGTGAGGTTGTAATAGTCAAGGCCGCGCACCAGACGCTCGTTCACTTCGAACTGAATGCCAGCGGCGGTGAGCAGGCGTTTGAGCCCTTCGAAGTGAGCCAGGCTCTCTTCACCCAGGTGATCGAACAGACGCGGGGCATTCACCAGAATGGCCTGTACCTTGGCATCCTTAGAGTCGAGCACCCGCAGCGGGTTGCTGTACATGCGGCGCTGGCTCTCTTCGTCCAGCTGATCCTTGTACTGCTCAAGGTAGGCCACCAGGGCATCGCGATAGGCGGCGCGCTCGGCACTCTGACCCAGGGTGTTGAGCTGCAGGGTGACATGATCGCTGATGCCGAACAGACGCCACAGACGGTGGGTCAGCATGATGAGTTCGGCGTCAATATCCGGCCCGTTGATGCCAAACAGCTCGACCCCGAACTGATGGAACTGGCGGTAACGGCCCTTCTGGGGACGCTCGTGGCGGAACATGGGACCCATGTACCACATACGGCGTTCCTGGTTATAGAGCAGACCGTGCTCGATACCGGCACGGACGCAGCTGGCGGTCCCTTCCGGACGCAGGCTCAGGCTATCGCCGTTGCGGTCTTCGAAGCTGTACATCTCTTTTTCAACCACGTCGGTCACTTCACCGATGGCACGCTTGAACAGATGAGTCTGCTCGACGATCGGCATGCGCACTTCACTGTAGCCATAGCTGGCGACCACTTGGCGCAGTATCTGTTCTACTTTCTGCCATACCGGGCTCTGCTCCGGCAGGCAATCGTTCATACCGCGAATAGCTTGGATCTGTTTTGCCACGTTGATACTCGAGAAAAAGACGTGAAATTTGGCCGCATTATAGGGATTTTCGACCCTGAGGTAAAATCGGGGCGTTCCAATGCGGGATTTAAAATCAGCAACCTAAAGACGGGGCCACCCTAGGTGGCCCCGCACTGGCTCAACCCTCGTCCACCAGGATCTGGTTGGCCGGATCCAACATGGCCGCCCGGGCGCGAATGCGGCGCTCCAGGATCGGGATGAGATCCTTGTTGTCCAGCCGGTCGACCCGCTGACCGCCCTCGTAGAAGGCGCTCTTGTTGGCGGCCCCCGCCAGCCCCAGATCGGAGACCAGCGCCTCGCCCGGCCCGTTCACCACACAGCCGATGATGGAGACATCCATGGGGGTGATGATGTCTTCCAGCCGCTCTTCCAGGGCGTTGACGGTACCGATCACGTCGAACTCCTGACGAGAACAGGAAGGACAGGCAATGAAGTTGATGCCGCGGGAACGGATGCGCAGGGATTTGAGGATATCAAAACCTACCTTGATCTCTTCCACCGGATCGGCCGCCAGCGAGATGCGGATGGTATCGCCGATGCCATCGGCCAGCAGCATGCCAAGCCCGACAGCGGATTTCACTGCGCCAGCGCGAAAACCGCCCGCTTCCGTGATACCAAGGTGCAGCGGCTGCTCGATCTGTTTGGCCAGCAGGCGATAGGCCCCGATGGCCAGGAAGACGTCTGACGCCTTGACGCTCACCTTGAAGTTGTCGAAGTTGAAGCGATCCAGGTAATCCACGTGGCGCATGGCCGACTCAAGCAGCGCCTGCGGGGTCGGCTCACCGTACTTCTCCTGAATGTCTTTCTCAAGAGAACCGCCGTTGACGCCGATGCGG
>NZ_CAWNYS010000241.1:3276-8369 GCF_963878295.1 Aeromonas sp. HMWF014
CGCACCCGCTCTTCGTTGCCTATGTTGCCCGGGTTGATGCGCAGGCAGTCGGCGCCATACTCGGCCACTTTGAGCGCGATGCGGTAGTCGAAGTGGATGTCGGCAACGATGGGGATACGGGTCTGCTGCTTGATGAGCTTGAAGGCTTCCGCCGCTTCCATGGTGGGTACCGAGACCCGGACTATGTCGGCGCCAACCCGTTCGATCCGCCGGATCTGCTCGACGGTGGCGGCTACGTCCGTGGTCTTGGTGTTGGTCATGGTCTGGACCGTGATGGGTGCGTCGCCCCCAACCGGTACGTTACCGACCATGATCTGCCTGGATTTACGACGAATGATGGGAGATTCGTGAGCGGACATGGCGGACAGATTACTCCTGCGGCAGTGAGAGGCGAGCAGTCCGGCCGTTGTTGTAACGGCTCATGTCGATGGACTTGCCCTGATATTCCATATTGACCGCCATGGGCGCGCCAATGATGAGCTTGAGCGGCTCGGGTCCTTCCAATACCAGTTGATCATTTGCCTTTTTCAGGCCGCTGAACAGTGTCTTGCCATTGGCATCCTTGACGTCCAGCCAGCAGTCGGCGGTGAAACTCATCTTGAGCTGAGGTGCCTTGGCGGGATCCGTCGTCGCATCGTCTGCTACCGCCAGCGTCGACACACTCGCAGCGGCCACAGTCGCCACGGCGGCATCGGCTACGGGAGCAGAGACCGCAGCCTCGGTGCCGGTCGCCGCGGAGATCGGTGCGGCCACGCTAGCGTCGACTGCAACCGGTGATTGCACCGCCCCCTCAATGAGAACAGGGTTAACAATCTCTGGCGACGCCTCGGCAGAGGGCACCACGATGGTAGCGCTCATTTCAGTGGCCGCCAGGGCCTCGTCACCGGCGGAGCGGCGCGCCGTGCTCTGCCACCACCAGGCGACGGAGAGCGCGATCAGCACCAGGATCACCAGCCAGGTCACCACCTTGAGCCGACTGTCGTTGGCCTGCTGGCGCGAGCGACGGGAGAAGCTCTGCATATCGATGTTGTCGGGAGGGGTCAGCCCCAGCTTGTCGTAGGCGGCCAGGATGGTTTCATCCGGGATGCCGACCAGCTTGGCGTAGGTACGCAGGTAGCCCCGGATAAAGGTATGGGAAGTGTGCTTGTCATACGTATCTGATTCGATCGCAGCAATCAGGGTCAGACGAAGGTGAATGCGGGACGCAACCTGTTCTCGTGTCCAGCCAAGCTGTTCACGGGCGTTGCGCAGCAGCTGGCCTGGGCCTGCTACCTGGGAGTCGTCTTGAAAATCGTGTGGCTGTTCAGTAGTCATTGGCTAAGTAACGCTTGGCTTGTTGCGAAGAGGGATATTGCCTTACCAGCTCAGTGCCGAATTGGTGAAGGAGTGCCGGTTTGTCCATGGCCTGAGCCAGCCGCAATCTCAACCAGAGACTGCTCTCGTTCTCGTCTGACGCATCGGCGAAACGAGCGAGATAGGCCTGCACATCTGGCAGCTTGTCATCTTTCATGGAAAGCTCAGCCATGTCCAGCAATAACCTTGGATTGCGGGGATTATACCCCAAGGCCAAGCGATAGTACTCGCTTGCTTTATCATTTCTACCATTTTGCGCGGCGCAAAGTGCCGCATTTTCATAGGTATCAGCAATCTTGATGTAATTGGGTTGGCTGATCGCCTGCAGGAAGGCCTTCTCCGCCTCGTCGAAGCGACCACGGTTGCACAGGAAGGCACCATAGTTGTTCATTGCGTCAGCATTGGACGGATCCATGGCGAGGGCTTTCTTGTAGCTCTCCTCGGCCGCGTTGTAATCCTCTACCTGCTGGTAGAAGTAAGCGAAGCCGATATAGACCTGAGGGTTGTCGGGGTCGTACTGAAGGGCGCGATCAAGGTTGAACTTGGCCTGCTCGGCATTGCCCTGTCGAAGATATTGAATGCCTAAGTCCAGACGAGTCTGGGCTGCAGCTTTGAGGTCGGGACCCACTTCACGCTGGGTCGAATTCTGGCCCGCGTAAGTGGTCTCGGTAACACAGCCTGGCAGCGCGCAGAGCGCTGCCACTACGATCAATGTACGTGTATCCATTCCCTGACTATACAATGGCTTAGCTATTTAAACCATTTTGACGGAAATCCCATCCTGTTGCATCCGATTTTTCATGGTGCGTTTGGTGCGATCTATCACCTCCCCCACCAGCTGACCGCAGGCGGCGTCTATGTCGTCACCACGGGTCTTGCGGACGATGACGGTGAAGCCATATTCCATCAACACCTTGGAGAAACGGTCGATGCGGCTGTTGCTCGGCTTGCCATAGGGGTTGCCCGGGAAGGGGTTGAACGGGATCAGGTTGATCTTGCTCGGGGTGTCTTTGAGCACCTTGGCCAGCTCGTGGGCATGCTGCATATCGTCATTGATATGATCGAGCAGCACATACTCCACCGTCACACGGCCGCCATTGGCATTGGACTTGGCCAGATAACGGCGCACCCCAGCGAGGAAGTCCTCGATGTTGTACTTGTCGTTGATCGGCATGATCTCGGAGCGCAGCTTGTCGTTCGGCGCATGTAAGGAGATGGCCAGGGCCACGTCAATTTGATCACCAAGGATATCCAGCGCTGGCACCACACCCGAGGTGGAGATGGTCACGCGGCGCTTGGAGATACCGTAGCCGAAGTCATCCATCATCAGGCGCATGGCAGGCACCACATTGGCGAGGTTGAGCAGCGGCTCGCCCATGCCCATCATCACTACGTTAGTGATGGGGCGCTTGCCACCGACTATCTTGGCGGCGCGCCACACCTGGCCGATGATCTCGGACACTTTCAGATTGCGGTTAAACCCCTGCTGGGCGGTGGAGCAAAACTTGCACGCCAGCGCGCAACCGACCTGGGAGGAGACGCACAGGGTGGCTCGGTCTTCTTCCGGGATGTAGACGGTTTCCACTTCCTGACCGCCGACCTGCAACGCCCACTTGATGGTGCCATCCGCGGAACGCTGTTCACGGCTCACTTCCGGCGCGCGGATCTCGGCGATCGCCTTCAGGCGCTCGCGCAGTACCTTGTTGACGTTGTTCATCTGATCGAAATCATCACAACCGAAGTGATAGATCCACTTCATGATCTGATCTGCCCGGAATGGCTTCTCGCCCAGTTCGACGAAGAAGGCACGCATGGCATCCCGATCAAGATCCAGCAGGTTGGTTTTTATTTCGCTCATCAAAGGCCTCAGTCCACAAACTACATAAATTATTGGCTGACGATGTCAGGGGGCGGCATTGTACAAATAATGGGTCTGGCTTTCTACCCGGAGAATAAGGGGATATTGACCAAAAGGCCAAAAAACAAAAGGGAGCCGAGGCTCCCTTGATCATCTCAGGACAAGATCAGCGGCGCGGGCAGATCTCGTTGTCGGAGAAGAAGTAGGCAATTTCACGGGCGGCAGAGGCCGGGGCGTCGGAGCCATGCACCGCGTTGCGGTCGATGCTCTCGGCGTAGCAGGCACGCAGGGTACCGGCCTGGGCCTCTTTCGGGTTGGTCGCCCCCATGATTTCACGGTGACGGCGGATGGCCTCTTCCCCTTCCAGCACCTGTACCATCACAGGGCCCGAGGTCATAAAGCTGACCAGAGCATCATAGAAAGGCTTGCCCTGGTGTTCTGCGTAGAAACCGGCGGCTTGCTCGCTGCTCATGTGCAGCATCTTGGCGGCGATGACCTTCAGGCCAGCGCTCTCGAAGCGGTTGTAGATGGCACCGATCAGGTTTTTGCTGACAGCATCCGGTTTCACGATAGAGAAGGTACGTTCGATGGCCATTGAGATCTTTCCTTAACTACAGAGTTTTATTGTTAGAATCCATGTTCGGCGGCGATTATACGTAAACAAAAACCGAAACAACACACAAAAAAGCAACTTTTTATTAAACAAAAGCGTCCTCAAAACAACATCACCACTCATCTTGACCCAGTGCAGCAGGAAAAAATGTGCGCTTGTGCACGATAGCCCTGTTAAGCCTCTAAAACCCAGCCTATTGCTCACTAATCCAGCACAGTTGAAAAGGGCACCCTCAGGTGCCCTTCCTTGACGATTGTCATTCTGCTCAGCGCGCTTCCGCCAGCAGGGTATGCGCTATGGTGCGCATCCCCAGGGTGTTGGCGCCCGGCGCCCACAGGCTGTCACCGTTCTCGCTGAAACAGGCGGCCAGATCGACGTGCAACCAACCCCGTCCTTCATTGCCGACGAAGCGAGAGAGGAAGCCCGCCGCGTTGGAAGCGCCGCCCGGGCCACCGCCCGGCACAGGGCGGCTGTTGGCCGTGTCAGCATAGTGAGACGGGCACTGCTGGCGGTGCCAGGGCTCCAGCGGCAGCGGCCAGGCGGGCTCCTGCTCGGCATCGGCGTAAGCCATGGCACGACTCACCAGTCCCTTGTCCAGTCCAAACAGGGCGTTGTAACGCCCCCCCAGCGCCATCACGGCGGCGCCCGTCAGGGTGGCTGCATCTATGATGAGCTGCGCCCCGCTGTCGCTAGCCAGCTGCAGGCCGTCGGCCAGCACCAGGCGCCCCTCGGCATCCGTGTTGACGATTTCCACCGTGGTGCCGTTCTTGTAGGTGAGGATGTCACCCAACTTGTAGGCGTGGCCAGAGACCAGATTCTCGGCGCAGCAGAGGATGAGCTTCACCCGCTTGTCGAGGCCGCGCAGTATGGCCAGCGCCAGGGCACCGGTCACTATAGCCGCGCCCCCCATGTCATGCTTCATGGTGAGCATGCCCTGGGAGGTTTTCATGGAGTAGCCACCGGAGTCGAAGGTGATGCCCTTGCCCACCAGGGCCGCCACCACCGGGGCGTTACGATCCCCGGTCGGGTTGTAGTCCAGCTCCAGCAGCACGGGCTCACGCTCGCTGCCACGGCCAACCTGATAGAGGCCGACCCAGCCAGCCTGTTGCAGGGCTTCACCTTTCAAAATGCGGTGGCTCACCTTGTCCGGCACCAGCTCGGTGATGAAAGCCGCCGCCTCCACCGCCAGATCCAGCGGCCCCAGCTGTTCCGGGGTCGCATTGGTCATCTCGCGTACCCAGCGCCCGCACAACCAGCGTGCCTCCAGCT
>NZ_CAWNYS010000241.1:8379-30374 GCF_963878295.1 Aeromonas sp. HMWF014
GACTGCACAGGCGACGCGCTGCCTGCTGGATATCGAGCAGTGGCGTGGCGGTGACCAGATGGATCACCATGCCATCGGCACGGTGAGAGAGCAGTGCTCCCTCCCCCCACTCGGCTGGCGCGAACTCACGGTTTAACCAGACGTTCATATCGTCACCTCCTGCAGCCAGCGAGCGATCGTGCGCAGGCCGTGGCCCTTGGCACCGGTCGCCCAGAGATCGTTGCCAGATTTTTGATAAGCAGCGGCCAGATCCAGGTGTACCCACCCCTTGCCCTCATCGCGCACGAAGCGGGACAAAAACGCAGCCGCCGTGGTGGCACCGGCCGTGCCTTCGGCGGCAGCCACATTGCCCAGATCGGCAAAGGCCGAAGTGAGCTGGCTGGCATGCCAGGGTTCCAGCGGCAGGGCCCAAGCCTTCTCGTGTTCGGCTTTAGCGGCTGCCAGTGCCCGTTGCTGCTCGACTTCATCGAGGGCAAACACAGCGTTGTAGTCGCGACCCAGCGCCGTCTTGGCGGCGCCGGTCAGGGTAGCGGCATCGAGAATATAGGCAGCGCCACTGTCGGAGGCCGCCATCAGGCCATCGGCCAGCACCAGACGCCCTTCGGCATCGGTATTCTGGATCTCGACCGAGATGCCGTTCTTGTAGGTGAGGATGTCACCCAGCTTGAAGGCGTGGCCGGAGACCAGGTTTTCGGCGCAGCAGAGGATGAGCTTGACCCTGTGCTTGAGGCCGCGACTGATGGCGAGCGCCAGGGCGCCGGTCACCATGGCGGCGCCGCCCATATCGGACTTCATCGGCAGCATGTTGTCAGAGGACTTCATGGAGTAGCCACCGGAGTCGAAGGTGATGCCCTTGCCCACCAGGGCAGCCACCACGGGGGCATTGCGATCCCCGGTCGGGTTGTAGTCCAGCTCCAGCAGCACGGGTTCGCGCTCGCTGCCACGGCCCACCGACCAGATCCCGATATGGCCCGCCTCACGCAGCGCCTCGCCAGCCGTGATACGGGCAGTCACCTGATCCCCAGCCAGACCACGAATGAGCAGCAGGGCGGACTCCGCCAGGCTCATGGGATAAATATCTTCCGGACAACCGTTGGTCACCTCTCGCACCCAGCGGCTCGCCTTGATCAGCGCATCCAGCTCGCGGGCATCAGAAGCACTCTGCTCACCGAAGTCCAGCTCACGCACTCCCTTGGCGGCATAGAAGCCCTGGGCGAAGGCGTAGCGGCGCTCCAGATCCCAGGCTTCACCGGCCAGCTTGACCCGCTTGATACCGGTCGACTCGAGCCGACGGCCAGCACGCTGGATGGCACGCAGTGCATCCTGCTCCTGGCGGGCGAGGTCCAGATGGATCAGTACCTGGTCATCATTGAAACTGAGCAGGGCGCCTTCGCCCCAATGGGCGGCAGCGGCCTGGGTGGACAACACTACCTTCATCATGTCAGCCATCTTCTCTTGCTTCCTTTTTATTGGCACTTGCATTAATGAATAGGGAAATAACGAGTACAAAAAAGGCCGTTCCCCTCGAGGGTCACGGCCTTCACCATATCATTACTGCACCATGAGATGCTGCACGCTCAATTCACTCATGTGTAATTAAGGTGCCATCAATGGCGTTCTGAGGCGAGGTTGATGGTGTACTTGGGCAGTTCCACCACCAGATCCTCGTCTGCCAGTCTAGCCTGGCAACTGAGGCGGGATTCCGGCTCCAGCCCCCACGCCTTGTCCAGCATGTCATCTTCCAGCTCATCGCTCGGCTCGAGGGAGTCAAACCCCTCCCGCACCACGCAGTGACAGGTGGTGCAGGCGCAGGACTTCTCGCAGGCGTGCTCGAGCTCGATACCGTTGCGCAGTGCCACGTCCAGAATGGTTTCGCCACTCTGGCCTTCGAGGGCAGCACCGTCCGGACAGAGCTCGGGATGGGGCAGAATAATCAGTTTTGGCATATTACACCTTGTTGACGTTTTGTCCGGTCAGCACCTTGCGGATGGAGGCATCCATCCGGCGGGCTGCAAATTCGCCACTGGCAGCGTCCGCCGCCTCGATGGCATCTTTGATTTGATTGGTTGTCCCTGCGGCGCGCATGGCCAGCAGATGAGTAATCGCACTGTCGATGGTGGCGCGCTCGGCGGCGCTCAGCAGCGTATCACCGTCAGCGGCCAGCGCGGCGTTGAGGCTTTCGACCACACGATCGGCCTCCACCTGCTGCTCTGCCAGCATGCGGGCATCCATGTCTTGCTGGGCATTGGCGATGGAGGCGCTCAGCATGGTGAGTATGTCCTCCTCCCCCAGCCCGTAGGAGGGCTTGACCTGGATTTCGGCCTGCACACCAGAGGATTTTTCCATGGCGCTGACCGACAGCAGGCCATCCGCATCCACCTGGAAGGTGACACGAATGTGGGCCGCACCCGCCGCCATCGGCGGAATACCGGTCAGGGTGAAACGCGCCAGAGAGCGGCAATCGGCCACCAGTTCGCGCTCACCCTGTACCACATGGATCGCCATCGCGGTCTGGCCGTCCTTGAAGGTGGTGAACTCTTGGGCGCGGGCCACCGGTATGGTGGTGTTGCGCGGGATCACCTTCTCGGCCAGGCCACCCATGGTCTCGAGCCCCAGGGAAAGCGGGATCACGTCCAGCAGCAGCATCTCGGCATCGGGCTTGTTGCCCACCAGAATGTCGGCCTGAATGGCGGCGCCGATGGCCACTACCTTGTCAGGGTCGATACGGGTCAGCGGCGGACGCTGGAAGAAATCGCCCACCAGCTCGCGCACCAGCGGCACCCGGGTGGAGCCACCGACCATCACCACTTCCAGCACTTCCACCTGCTCGAGGCCCGCATCGCGCAGAGCGCGGCGGCAGGCCAGCAGGGTACGCTTGACCAGCGGCATGATGAGCGCATCAAACTGGCTGCGGCTCACCTCGCCCTGCCAGCCGGCAAAGGCACAGGGCACCCGAACGGCATCGGTCAGGCCGTGTTTAACAGCGGCCGCCACGTCCAGCAGCTCGCGCTGAGTACGGGCGTCGAGCAGACCTTCAAGGCCGGCCTGCTCCTTGATCCAGTCCGCCAGCAGGTGATCAAAATCATCGCCCCCAAGGGCGGAGTCGCCGCCGGTGGCCATCACCTCGAACACGCCGCGATGCAGCCGCAGGATGGAGATGTCGAAGGTCCCGCCGCCGAGATCGTAGACCGCTATCACCCCTTCCTGACCGGAGTCGAGGCCGTAGGCGATGGCGGCCGCGGTCGGCTCATTGAGCAGGCGCAGCACGTGTAAGCCGGCCAGACGGGCCGCATCCTTGGTGCCCTGACGCTGGGCATCATCGAAATAGGCAGGCACAGTGATGACAACGCCATCCAGCTCACCGCCCAGTGCGGCGGCGCCCCGCTCGGCCAGTTTCTTCAAGATTTCGGCAGAGACCTGCACCGGGTTGACCAGCCCCTGACGGGTCTGAAACTGGGGCATGCCATTGTCGGCGGCCACAAACTGGTAAGGCTGCTGGCGGGTATCGATATCGGCCAGCGCCTTGCCCATCATCCGCTTGGCGGAGACGATGGTGTTGTGCGGATCGAGGGCCGCCTCACGCTTGGCGTCGAAGCCGACCCGAATGGCATCAGCCTGGCCATTGTCAAACTGATAGTGCACCACAGACGGCAGCAGATCCCGCCCCTGCTCGTCGCAGAGGGTATCGGCGTGACCGCTGCGAACCGCAGCAACGAGAGAGTTGGTGGTGCCAAGATCGATGCCAACGGCACGTTTATGCTGATGAGGTGCGGCGCTCTGGCCGGGCTCGGCGATTTGCAGTAATGCCATGGGTAATCAAAATTCCAGCGTTAAAGGATCAAGACTCGAACAGCGAGTCTTCGAATCGTTCCAGCTCTTCGAGGAGCTTGTCGACAAACTTGAGTTTGCGAACGCAATCAGCCGCGCTCACATCATCGCCAGCTGCGAGATCCTGCGTCAGGCGTTGCATCAACAACTGGTGATCATGCCTGATTTCGTGGCGAAAATCCTTGATAGCACGCTCAGGCTCGGACTCCCCTTTCAGGTCGGCCAGCCGCTCACGCCACTCCAGCTGCTGCATCAGGAAGGTAGTGTCTTGCAGGGTTTGCTGCTCGCCACGAAGTTCGGTGCCGCGCAGGGAGAGCAGATACTCGGCTCGGCGCAGGGGCGCCTTGAGGGTCGTGAAGGCATCGTTGATCTGGGCGGCACGTTGCACCGCAACCAGTTGCTCCCGCTCGGGAGCCGTGGCAAAACGATCGGGGTGGAACTGGGTTTGCAACTGACGGTAGGTATCCGCCAGCTGACGGGTATCGAGCTCGAAGCCTTCAACCAGCCCAAACAGCTCGAAATGATTCATGCAAGCCTCTTAGACACGTTCGCCACCACCACACTCGCCCCTGAGGTGGGCGATATTGAACTGGCCGTTTCCGGCCAGTTCAAGCGGCAAAACATACCGTATGTCAAACCGGTTAGACATTGAAACTTTCGCCACAACCACACTCGCCCTTGGCGTTGGGGTTGTTGAACTGGAAGCCCTCGTTGAGCCCCTCCTTGACGAAGTCCAGCTCAGTGCCATCCAGATGGATCAGGCTCTTGGCATCGACGATGACTTTGACACCGTTTTGCTCAAACACCTGATCTTCATCCGCCAGCTCATCGACAAACTCGAGCACATAGGCAAGACCCGAACAGCCGGTGGTCTTGACGCCGAGGCGAAGGCCAATGCCCTTGCCCCGGTTGGTCAGAAAAGAGGAAACCCGTGCCGCTGCGGCATCTGTCATGGTAATGGCCATACTGCGCTCCTGACCTTAGAGACCTTTCTTCTGCTTGTAATCGGCGATGGCGGCCTTGATGGCATCCTCAGCCAGAATGGAGCAGTGGATCTTCACCGGCGGCAGGGCCAGCTCTTCCGCGATGTCGGTGTTCTTGATGCCCGCGGCCTCGTCCAGCGTCTTGCCCTTGACCCACTCGGTCACCAGGGAGCTGGAGGCAATGGCAGAGCCACAGCCGTAGGTCTTGAACTTGGCATCTTCGATGATGCCATCGTCGCTGATCTTCAGCTGCAGCTTCATCACGTCGCCACAAGCCGGGGCGCCAACCATGCCGGTCGCTATGTTGGGATCGTTCTTGTCGAAGCCACCTACGTTGCGGGGATTCTCGTAGTGGTCGATTACTTTTTCACTGTAAGCCATATCTAACTCCTGCTAATTCCGTTGATCACTGATCCTGTGGATCAGTGATGAGCCCATTCGACCGTGTTCAGATCGACGCCATCTTTGTACATCTCCCACAGGGGAGACATCTCGCGCAGACGACCGATGGAGTCACGGATAAGCTTGATTGCGTAATCAATCTCTTCTTCTGTAGTAAAGCGACCCAAGCTGAAACGGATGGAGCTGTGCGCCAGCTCGTCGTTCAGACCCAGTGCACGCAGCACATAGGAGGGCTCCAGGCTGGCCGAGGTACAGGCAGAGCCGGAAGAGACTGCCAGATCCTTCAGCGCCATGATGAGGGATTCCCCTTCCACATAGGCGAAGCTGACGTTCAGGTTGCCCGGCACACGCTGTTCCAGGTCACCGTTGATATAAACGGCTTCGATGTCCTTGATGCCATCCCACAAACGCTGACGCAGAGCCATGATGTGTTGACCTTCGCTCACCATCTCTTCCTTGGCGATGCGGAAGGCTTCGCCCATGCCGACGATCTGGTGGGTCGGCAGGGTGCCAGAACGCATGCCGCGCTCATGACCGCCACCGTGCATCTGGGCTTCCAGACGCACGCGAGGCTTGCGACGCACGTAGAGGGCACCTATGCCTTTGGGGCCGTATACCTTGTGGGCGGACACGGAGAGCAGATCCACTTTCAGGGCTTCCACATCCACCGGGATTTTGCCCACGCTCTGGACCGCGTCCACGTGCAGCAGGATCTTGCGGGAGCGGCACAGATCGCCGATGGCGGCAATGTTCTGCACCACGCCGATCTCGTTGTTCACATGCATGATGCTGACCAAAATGGTGTCATCGCGCAGGGCGCCTTCGATCTGCTCCAGGGTGAACAGGCCGTTCGGCATCGGCTCGAGGTAAGTCACCTCATAGCCTTCACGCTCCAGCTGGCGACAAGTATCGAGTACTGCCTTGTGCTCTGTCTTGGAGGTGATGATGTGTTTGCCCTTGCCAGCATAGAAATGGGCAACGCCCTTGATGGCCAGGTTGTTGGATTCGGTCGCGCCGGAGGTGAAGACGATCTCGCGCGGGTCGGCACCGATCAGGTCTGCCACTTGATTACGGGCCAAGTCTACCGCCTCTTCGGCTTGCCAGCCAAAGCGGTGGGAACGGGATGCTGGATTGCCAAACAGGCCATCCATGGTGAGACACTGCATCATTTTTTCTGCGACACGCGGGTCCACCGGACAGGTTGCCGAATAATCAAGGTAAATAGGCAGTTTCATGTTTTTCTCCGTTACAGCCAGGGTCACACATCGACCGACTGTGGAAAGCACGTTTGTTTATAGTTGGACTTTCAAGCTCACATCGCCGCGTTCTGCCCGATCAACCAGGGACAACACGGTTTTCATTTGTTCGTCTTGCTTGCCGGCGATCCGGCGCACATCCGCCTGACTCACCAGCTCTGCCAGGGTGATATCCCCCAGGAAACTGGAAATGCGCTCGCTAAGATCACGCCACAGGGAGTGAGTGAGGCACTGGGTACCGCCGTGGCAACCCCCTTTACCGAGGCACTTGGTGGCATCCACCGACTCGTCGACCGCGGTGATCACCTGACCGACCGAGATGGCGTCAGGGGCCAGACCGAGGCGATAACCGCCACCCGGGCCACGTACGCTACTCACCAGGCCATGCTTGCGCAGGCGGGCAAACAGCTGTTCCAGATAGGACAAAGAGATGCCCTGGCGTTCTGAAATATCAGCCAGAGGCACAGGCCCCTGCTCTGCATGCAACGCCACGTCGAGCATGGCAGTCACAGCGTAACGTCCTTTTGAGGTCAGTCTCATATGCCTTACCGTCTTGCGAACCAATCAACATGGGCATATGGTCACATACCCGACTAAAACAGTCAAGTATATGGTTGAGTAATACAGTCAGGTTTAATCCTGCGGTTTCGGCTTCTGTACCGAGGTCAAAATACCGCGCAAAATGTTCAGCTCCACCGTTTCCGGACGGGCCCGATTGAACAGGCGACGCAGCTTGCTCATCACCTGCCCGGGATGGTCGTCAGCAATGAATCCCGTCTTGAGCAGGGTCTGCTCCAGGTGCTGATAGAAGCCTTCCAGCTGATCGGCACTGGGATAATCCGCCTCACTCACCACCTCGGGAGCCTGATCCTGCAACCAGTGCATCCGCACTTCGTAGCAGATAGTCTGCACCGCCATGGCCAGATTAAGAGAGCTGTATTCGGGGTTAGCCGCAATGGCCACGTGGTAGTGGCACTTCTGCAGCTCGTCGTTGGTGAGGCCAGTGCGTTCACGGCCAAACACCAGGGCCACCGGATGCTTCACGCCTTCCACCACCGCCTTCTCCCCCGCTTCGCGAGGATCCAGCATGGGCCAGCTCAGGGTACGGGAACGGGCACTGGTGCCTATGACCAGACCACAATCGGCAATGGCTTCATCCAGCGTCGGCACTATACGGGCATTGGCCAGGACATCGCTGGCACCTGCCGCCAGGGCCATGGCGTTGTCATCTGGCAAGGCCTGCGGATCAACCAACACCAGTTGGGTCAGTCCCATGGTCTTCATGGCGCGTGCCGCAGAGCCCATGTTGCCGGTGTGAGAAGTGTTTACCAACACGATACGAATCTGATCCAACATGCCCTGTCAATCTTCAGTCAAAAATGGCGCGCAATTGTAACATAGCCAATCGCTATTTTGGCACCGTAAAAGGCGCGCCATTTCACAACAAAACCCTCATTGTGTAGAACAAAGCATCATGAGCAGAGGCTGACCACAGGCTAAACTTGGAGGATGCGTTGATCTAGGAACGGAGGCAACATGTGCCCGCACTGGCTTTATGAGAGGTTACCAGTCTGCTATCTGCTGACCGCGGTCGGTATGATCACGCTCACCCAAACCCCCTTGCTCTGGCTGGCGGGCAGCCTGTTGTTTGTCGCAGGCGCTGTCATCTGGATGATGCGCTCCAGCTATCGACGTACCGACCTGATCATCTTTCCGACCAAACGCTGGTTCAAGCCGGAGTGGCTGTACGAGGCGCAGCCCTTCATCTGGCTGGCGCTGGGTCTGTTGCTCTCCCGCCTCCCCAACGCTGCCGCCCTGCTGGCTGTGATCCCTTGTGTCTGGGCCTGTCGCTGCCTGTGGGCTCGCAGTCACTACCGCCACCATGCCAGTGGCCTGGTATTACACCTGAGACGGGACCCCGCCCGTCGGCGCAGAGTGCGACTCCTGCGCTGACGCTGTGCGCGCCCGTTCGATGAAGGTAGCCAGATCCATCAGCGGATAGCGCATCAGGCTCGGCAAGCCATCCAGGTCCAGGCTGTCCATCAGGTTCTTCACCTCCAGTCCCAGCTCGGTATCCCCTTCAATCTTCAGCTTGCGTTGAAAAAAGAGAGAATCAGGATCTTCCTTGCGACCGGCGATCAGGATGAGATCATTGGTGGTGCCGCTGAAGCAGACATCCGCCCGCGCACAATGGCGGGCCACCACCAGTTTTCCATCCTGTTCGCTGATGAACCAGCTGAGCTCGAGATCCGACACCTCGACCCTGAGCCATTTGCCGGCCAGAAATTCGAAATCACCCTCCTGGATGGCGTCCTTGAACACCCGCGCCAGCAGGCGCTCCATCAGGTTCTGCTGCAGCGCAAACGGCACCAGCTTGAGGGGGCGGCGCAGAAAGCGGGGAGCCTGTTCGACCAGGCGACATTGCAGTTGTTGAAACACGATAAACTCCCAGTTTTTGCGCATTCAAACACAAGGCCACGCGCTGGATCCTGTTGAAAATCAAACTTGTGCCTACTTACCTCAAGAAGGGTAAAGCCACACAAAGCTGCCTCAGGTCAAAAAGTGGGAAGGCATCGATGAATACAATCGGGCCACTTTTGCATTTTTTGCCCTCTCGGAGCGTACCCGATGGAATTACTCTGTCCGGCAGGTAGTTTGCCGGCACTGAAAACAGCCGTGGATAACGGGGCCGATGCGGTTTACATCGGTTTCAAGGATGACACCAATGCCCGCCACTTTGCCGGCCTCAATTTCACCGACAGCAAGCTGGAAAAAGCGGTGGACTACGTGCACCAGCATGGCCGCAAGCTGCACATCGCCATCAATACCTTCGCCCATCCGGGATCGGATACCAGATGGAAGCAGGCAGTGGACCGGGGCGTGGCGCTCGGGGCCGACGCCCTGATCATCGCCGATCTCGCCGTGCTCGATTACGCCAGCCGCCACCATCCGGACATGGAGCTGCACGTTTCGGTGCAGGCCAGCGCCACCAACGCCGCCGCCATCCGCTTCTATCAGCAGCATTTCAACGTTGGCCGAGTGGTGTTGCCACGGGTGCTCTCCATGCATCAGGTCAGGCAGCTGGCCCGCGAGACTGACGTCGGTCTCGAGGTGTTCGCCTTCGGCAGCCTCTGCATCATGGCGGAGGGACGTTGCTACTTATCCTCCTACATGACAGGTGAGAGTCCCAATACGGTGGGAGCCTGCTCACCGGCCAAGTTTGTACGCTGGGAGGAAACACCGAGTGGCCTCGAATCCCGCCTCAACGAGGTGCTGATCGACCGTTACGGCCCGGGTGAAAACGCCGGTTACCCAACCCTGTGCAAGGGCCGCTTCGAGGTGGATGGCCAGACCTACCATGCGCTGGAGGAGCCGACCAGCCTCAACACCTTGGGGCTCTTGCCAGAGCTGTTCCAGACCGGGATCCAGTCGGTCAAGATCGAGGGGCGCCAGCGCAGTCCCGCCTACGTGGAGCAAGTCACCCGGGTCTGGCGCGCGGCCATTGACGCCTACCAGGCCAATCCCGATGCCTATGGCGTCAAAGCCGAGTGGGATGCCCAGCTCGCCCGCGTCTCCGAGGGGAGTCAGACTACTCTCGGCGCCTATCATCGTCAGTGGCAATAAAGGATCTCAACCACATGCAATTCTCTCTCGGGCCTCTGCTCTTCTACTGGCCCAAAGCCGATATCCAGGCCTTTTATGACGCCGCAACACAGAGCCAGGCGGACATCATCTATCTGGGGGAAACGGTCTGCAGCAAGCGCCGTGAACTCAAGGTGGATGACTGGATCTCCCTCGCCCGCCAGGTGGCGGCCTCAGACAAGCAGGTCGTACTCTCCACCCTGGCGCTGATCTCGGCCCCCTCGGAGCTCAAGGAGGTCAAACGGCTGGTCGACAATGGCGATCTGATGGTCGAAGCCAACGATCTCGGCACGGTGCAACTTGCCTGGGAGGCGGGGATCCCGTTTGTCTGCGGCCCGGCCATCAATGCCTACAACGCCGACGTGCTGCGTATGCTGCTCAAACAGGGGATGACACGCTGGGTGATGCCGGTGGAGCTGTCGCGCGACTGGCTGATGCAGCTCAATCAGGATCTGGGCAGCGCTCGCCAGCAGTTCGACGTGGAGGTGTTCGCCTACGGCCACTTGCCGCTCGCCTACTCAGCACGCTGCTTCACCGCCCGCTCCCTCGACAAGCCAAAGGACAACTGCGAACTCGCCTGCATCCACTATCCCACAGGCCGGCTGGCCAACAGCCGCGAGGGACAGAAGGTGTTCAACCTCAACGGTATCCAGACCCAGTCAGGTTACTGCTACAACCTGGGCAACGAGATCACCGGCATGGAGGGTCTGGTGGACGTGGTACGCCTCTCCCCCGAAGGACTGGACACCCTTGAGATGCTGGATCGCTTCAAGGCCAATCAGCAAGGTCAGGCCCCCCTCTCCCTGCAACGGGAGCGTGACTGCAACGGTTACTGGCGCCAGATCCCCGGTATGAGTCTGGTGGAATAATGCCGTACCGATACCAGAACGCAGGCAGGCCTGAGCGCGGCCGCCACGGTTACTGGTGCCAAATATCCCCGGTATGAGTCTGGTGGAATAACGCCGTACCGATACCAGAATGCAGGCAGGCCTGAGCGCGGCCGCCACGGTTACTGGTGCCAAATATCCCCGGTATGAGTCTGGTGGAATAACGCCGCACCGATACCAGAATGCAGGCAGCAAAAAGGCCTCATCATTGAGGCCTTTTTTACATCGCGAGCACCAGCAATCAGTAGGCCTGCTTGCTGCTCTTGCCCTGTGCGCTCTGGGTCCCCGGCGGCACGGGTTTGCGCGCCATCAGTTCCAGCTCGAGCAGGGCATATCTGTGCTCGATGAAGTCGTACACGTTGTTGGCGAGTCCCAGCTTGAAGTAGCTGATGGCTTCCTTGCGGTTGCCCTTGGCCAGTTCAAATTTGCCGAGGTAGAAGTAGGTTTCACTCAAGCGCTCGGCAAGCTCCCGGTTATCCTTCACCCCTTTCACCACGTTGCTCATCAACTGGGTCGCATTGATCTCGCCGGTGTAAAGGCGCACCAGATCCCAGTTCCAGGCGTCGTCGTCATACTTGTTGAGACGCTCGCGCATCCGGCTCATGGCGGCTGGCGCATTGAGCTTTTGCTCGGCCAGATAGAGCCAGATCACCCGATAGGGATCTTCTGGCTGCGCTTCATAGAAGCGTTTCATATCGGCGGCGGCCAGCTCGGGACGATTGCCGTAATAGAGCGCAATGCCACGGTTGAGATAGGCATAGTCATAATCGGGAGCCAGCTCGAGGGCAGAATCAAATGCCTCGTAGGCTTCGTCATAATTCTGCTGCTGCACCAGATAAACGCCGATGAAGTTGTAGGCCTCGGCAAAATCCGGTTTCTCCCGCAAGGCCCGGTTGAAATCCAGCCTCGCCAGGGAGCGCAAGCCAACCCGGTCAAACACCACGGCACGCTCATAAAACAGTTCAGCCCGTTGCTCGGTGGTCAATTCCATCTCACCGAGCATTTGCCCGAGTCGTGCCAACGCCAACTCGCTCTGGTAAGAGACCTGCAGGGGGGTCGCCAATACCAGTGAAGCGGGTTGCGGCTTGGGAACTTGAGGCGCTTCAACCTGACTGCTACTGCTGCAACCCCACATGGGGAGCAGCAACAGGATACCAAGGAGGTATCCAATCCCTTTCCTGACGTTCAATGAACACTCCGACGCTGACGCTTGACCCCGCATATGGTAAAGGTCAACCGACACTTTGTCATGTGGCTGAACCTCTCTCCCTCAAATAAATCAGGATTCGACAGGGTATCCGGCATCACACCAGCCCCGAAAACCACCATCGACGCTGACAACCCGGCTATACCCCATCTTCTGCAGGTTATCCGCCACCAGGATGGAGCGAAATCCCCCACCACAATAGAGGTAGAGCTCGGTGGCCGGATCCGGATAGCGCGTTTCGATATCGCGCTCAATCACGCCACGACCGAGGTAAACCGCGCCAGGCAGATGGCCCCTGCCCCACTCGCTCTCCTCACGCACGTCGATCAGGTGAAAGGCACGTCCCTCATTCTGCCAACGTTTTATCTGGTGCACGTCAGTCTCTGTTACCTGAGGACGGATCGCCTCGACCAGCGCCAGAAAACGTGGATTATGTTGCATGGTTTGCTCCTTGCCTTGAGTAATAGGACATTGATAATGAGTCGCATCATGACTCACTCGGCCCATAAGAGAAAGGGCGCCTCACGGCGCCCTTGTCGATTACGGCAGGATCTCTTGCTGATCCGCACCCTCTTTTTCCACCGGAGTCGGCAGCATGTGCTCCCGTTTAACCCCGAGGAACATGGCGAACGAACTCGCCACATAGATGGAGGAATAGGTACCAAATGCCACACCTATCACCATGGCTACCGCAAACCCGTGGAGCAGGGCGCCGCCTTTGAGCAGCAACGCCAGCACCACCACGAAAGTCAGACCCGAGGTAATGACGGTCCGACTCAAGGTTTCGGTCATGGAGAGATCCAGGATGTACTCGGTATCCCCCTTGCGCACCTTGCGGAAATTTTCCCGCAGGCGATCGAACACCACTATGGTGTCGTTCAAGGAGTAACCTACCAGCGTCATCAGCGCCGCCAGCACGGTCAAATCGAACTCATACTGGAAGAAGGCAAATACGCCCAGAGTGATGACCACGTCGTGCACCAAGGAAACGATCCCCCCCAACGCCAGACGCCATTCGAAGCGCACCGCCACGTAGGCCATGATGCAAAGGATGGATGCCAGCATAGCCAGGGCACCATCGGTAGCCAGTTCATCGCCCACTGAAGGGCCGACGAACTCGACGCGCTTGAGCACAGCCTCCGGATCAATCTGCTGGGCAGCTGCCAGCACCTGATTGCCCTGCTGCTCTACCCTGACCCCCTCTTGTGGAGTCATCCGCACCAGCACGTCACGGCTGGATCCGAAGTGTTGCAGGGTTGCCCCTGCAATCTTCTGCTCATCCAGCACCTTGTGGATCTTGTCCAGGCTCACCGACTGCGGGAATCCCACCTCTATGGTGGTGCCGCCGGTAAAGTCCAGACCCCAGTTCAGACCCCGATCGAACAGGAAGAACAGGGAGATCACCATCAGCAGGGTAGAGAAAACCACACCCGGCTTGGCATAGCGCATAAACGGGATAGGTTTTTCAAAATGTAGAATCTGAAACATGTCTCTTCCTTAGATCGGCAGCTTGTCGATATGCCGTCCACCCCAGACCAGATTGATAATGGCGCGGGAAACCGTGATGGCAGTAAACATGGAAGCCGTCAGACCAATACCCAGCGTCAAGGCAAAGCCCTTGATGGCACCGGTACCGATACCGAACAGGATCACACAGGTGATGAGCGAGGTGACGTTGGAGTCGGCGATGGTCGAGAATGCGCGATCAAAGCCCAGATGGATGGCCTGCTGCACACCGCGACCGTTGCGGATCTCTTCCCGGATACGCTCGAAGATCAACACGTTGGCATCCACCGCCATTCCCAGCGTCAAGACGATACCGGCAATGCCCGGCAGTGTCATGGTGGCCCCCGGGATCATCGACATTATGCCGACAATCAATACCAGGTTGATCACCAGCGCCAGGTTGGCCACCCAGCCGAAGGCACGGTAGTAGATCCCCATGAACAGTACGATCACCAGCATGGCCCAGCCGATGGCTTCCATCCCGCTGTCGATGTTCTGCTGACCCAGGCTTGGGCCTATGGTGCGCTCTTCCACAATCTGGATGGGGGCAATCAGGGCACCGGCACGCAACAGCAGCGCCAGGTTATGGGCTTCATTGGCGTTGTCGATACCCGTGATGCGGAACTGGCTGCCAAGACGCGACTGGATGGTGGCGACGTTGATCACCTCCTCCTGCTTGCGGAACTTGCGCTTGCCATCCGGACCGGGTTGGCCCACCGGCTTGTACTCGATGAAGACGGTCGCCATGCCTTTACCGACGTTGTCCTTGGTAAAGTTGGCCATCTTGTTACCACCCTGGCCATCGAGTTTGATGTTGACCTGAGGGCGGCTGTACTCATCGAAACCGGACTGGGCACCCACTATGTGGTCACCGGTCAGGATCACCCGCTTTTGCAGCACAACCGGACGGCCGTGGCGGTCGGTATAGACCTTGGAGCTCGGCGAAACACGGCCATCAGCGGCAGCCTGGATATCAGCGGTTTCATCGACCATGTGGAATTCCAGGGTCGCGGTTGCCCCCAGGATCTCCTTGGCGCGGGCAGTATCCTGAATACCGGGCAGCTGGACCACTATGCGTTCAGCGCCCTGCTGCTGGACCAGCGGCTCAGCCACACCCAGTTCGTTCACCCGGTTACGGATAATGGTGATGTTCTGCTCGAGAGCATACTTTCTCACCTCTTTGATCTTGGCATCACTGAGGGCAGCGTTGAGAACGAACTCGTCCCCTTTCTGCTCTGTGGTGAAGTTCAAATCCGGGTTCTGACGACGCAGATAAGAGATGGCGCGTTCCTGATCCGCTTCATCACGGAACAGAACCTGTACCTGATCACCGACCCGGCGCACGCCGGAGTAACGGATCTTCTGGGTACGCAGCTCGGTGCGAAAATCCTGCACCATCTGCTCTTGCTGCTTGGTCAGTGCCTCGGCCATGTCCACTTCCATCAGGAAGTGCACACCACCGCGCAGATCCAGACCCAGCTTCAGCGGTGCAGCACCGATGGCTTCAAGCCAGGCCGGCGTGGAGGGCGCCAGGTTGAGGGCGGTAATGAAGTTGTCGCCCAGCTTGTTGGCGACGACGTCGCGCGCCTTGAGCTGTTCTTCGGTGTTCCTGAAGCGGATCAGAATGAAACCATGCTCGAACGCAGCATGCTTGACCGGGATCTGAGCCGCCTCTAGGGCCTCTTTCACCAGATCAAGCGTCTCTAGCTTGACTTCGGCACCCCGGCTGGCAGAGATCTGCAAGGCCGGGTCTTCGCCGTAAAGATTGGGGGCTGCATATAGAAAACCGATGGCGATCACGAAGACCACCATCAGGTATTTCCACAGCGGATAGCGATTTAACACGCTGTGCTCCTCGGGAGATTAAAGGGACTGGATAGAACCCTTGGGCAGAACGGCAGAGACGAAATCACGTTTGATGGTAACTTGAGTCTGATCATTCAGGGACAGCACTATGTATTCGCTATCGGCGGACACCTTGGCGATCTTGCCAACCAGGCCACCTGAGGTGAGCACTTCATCACCCTTTGCCAGGGAGCTCATCAGGTCACGATGAGTTTTGGCACGCTTGGCCTGGGGACGATAGATCATGAAGTAGAAGATAAGGCCGAACACGGCCAGCATGATGATCATTTCCATGCCACCACTCTGTGCACCCGGAACTGCGCCTTCTGCATATGCCTTGGAGATAATGCTCATTTAACAACCTCTTATTTGATGTAGATTTGATAACTAACTTATATATCGTTGTTATTTAACGTCATTTTCAGCTAATGGAGGCACAGGCTTCCCTTGCCGACGGTAAAACTCAGTTACAAAGTCGTCTAATTTACCCTGCTCGATCGCGTCCCGCAAACCCTGCATCACACGCTGGTAATAACGCAGGTTGTGAATGGTGTTCAGACGGGCACCGAGGATCTCGTTGCACTTGTCCAGATGGTACAGATAGCTGCGGGTGTAGTTCTTGCAGGTGTAGCAATCGCAATCGGCATCCAGAGTGCTGGTGTCGCTGCGATACTTGGCGTTGCGGATCTTGACCACACCATCGGTGGTAAACAGATGACCGTTGCGGGCATTGCGGGTCGGCATCACGCAGTCGAACATGTCGACCCCGCGGCGCACCCCTTCAACCAGATCTTCCGGCTTGCCCACCCCCATCAGGTAGCGCGGCTTGTCGGCCGGAATTTTCGGACAGACGTGCTCGAGGATCCGGTGCATGTCTTCCTTGGGCTCGCCCACCGCCAGACCGCCGACCGCATAACCGTCAAAGCCGATCTCCAGCAGGCCGTTGAGGGACACATCCCGCAGCTCTTCATAGACCGAGCCCTGGATGATGCCGAACAGGGCATTTTTATTGCCCATGGCATCAAACTTGTCGCGCGAGCGCTTGCCCCAGCGCAGGGACATCTCCATGGACTTGCGCGCCTCTTCGTAAGTGGCCGGATAGGGGGTGCACTCGTCGAAGATCATCACGATGTCGGAGCCCAGATCGTACTGGATCTCCATGGATTTCTCGGGGTCGAGGAAGATCTTCTCGCCATTGATGGGGTGACGGAAGTGCACACCCGCCTCGGTGATCTTGCGAATGTGTCCCAGGCTGAACACTTGGAAACCACCTGAGTCGGTCAGGATCGGGCCCTGCCAGTTCATGAAGTCGTGCAGATCGCCGTGGGCGCGCATCACTTCCTGCCCCGGCCGCAGCCAGAGGTGGAAGGTGTTGCCAAGCAGGATCTGGGCACCGGTCTCACGCACTTCTTCCGGGGTCATCCCCTTGACGGTGCCATAAGTACCGACAGGCATGAAGGCCGGCGTTTGTACCACGCCACGTTCGAACACCAGTTGACCGCGACGGGCACGGCCATCGGTGGTTTTCAGTTCAAATTTCATTGTTACCTCGTTGCGTCAGAGAAACAGTCTGACAATAGAGAGCCCAAAGGCCCGGTATATAAGGGCGAGGCTTATGCCACTGCCCGGCGACGGGTGACAAACATCGCGTCCCCGTAGCTGAAGAAACGGTACTGCTCGGCCACGGCGGCCTGATAGGCCGCCATCACCTGATCGTACCCGGCGAAGGCGCTGACCAGCATGATCAGGGTCGACTCCGGCAGATGGAAGTTGGTGACCATGGCATCGACTACCTGAAACTGGTAGCCGGGGAAGATGAAGATGTCGGTGTCGCTGAAAAATGGCGCCAGCGGCTTGCCCTGGGCCAGGCTCACCTTGGCCGCACTCTCCAGGGAGCGTACCGAGGTAGTGCCGACGGCGATGACGCGACCACCACGGGCACGGGTCGCCGTAATGGCATCCACCACCTCCTGCGGCACTTCGGCATATTCCGAGTGCATGTGGTGATCTTCAATCTTGTCCACCCGCACCGGCTGGAAGGTCCCCGCCCCTACATGTAGGGTGACGAAGGCCGTTTCAACCCCTTTGGCGCGGATCTTTGCCAGCAGCGGCTCATCGAAGTGCAGGCCGGCGGTCGGCGCGGCCACGGCACCCGGCTTCTGGTTGTAGACAGTCTGGTAGCGCTCCTTGTCGGCATCCTCATCGGGCCTGTCGATATAGGGCGGCAACGGCATGTGACCGATGGCGTCCAAAATCTCCAACACCGGACGCGGGTCGAGGAAATGGATCTCGAACAGGGCATCGTGGCGGGCCCGCATCTCGGCTTCCACCCCACCATCCATGATCATCCGGGTGCCCGGCTTGGGCGACTTGGAGGAACGCACGTGAGCCAGCACGCTGTGCTCGTCCAGGATGCGCTCCACCAGCACCTCCAGCTTGCCGCCGCTGGCCTTCTGGCCAAACATGCGCGCCGGAATGACACGGGTGTTGTTGAATACCAGCAGATCACCGGGGTGGAGCTGGTCCAGCACATCCACAAATTGACCATGGCGCAGGGCGCCGCTTTGACCATCGAGCTGCAACAGGCGGCTGGCGGTACGCTCTGCCATCGGATAGCGGGCAATCAGCTCGTCTGGCAGATCAAAATGAAAATCGGATACTTGCATCTTTCACCTCGGGGGAATCGGCGGCTAGTCTAGTTATCCCCCTCTTCCAAGGCAACCCAAAAGACCAAAAACCCAAGAGAGACAAGGGATAGCGAGCAATATTGAGACACACCTCCGGTTAATGATTCTTTAATGATCTGTATTGACCCTGATCATGTTCTATTCAGGAGGGGTGAGCTAGGGTGAAAGCAGATACACAAGGAGGCCCACCATGATGACTTTATCCGAGATCATGACAGAACATCCCTTCACCCTGGGTCCGGAAAACAGCGTCAAACAGGCGATGGATCTGATGCAACAGGAGCAGATCCGCCACATCCCCATCGTCGACGAGCACCGTCATCTGCTGGGTCTGGTCACCCTCACCGACATCCTGGCCACCCGCGAGTCCAAGCTGCTGCTCATCAACCCGGAGCGGGAAGCGGAATTCACCGACAGCGTCCAGCTCGACGAGATCATGACCCGCCAGGTAGCGAGCGTGGATCCCCACGCCGGCATCAAGGAAGCGGCCCTCTACCTGCAACGCCACAAATATGGCTGCCTGCCGGTGCTCAAGGGGCGCAAGCTGGTAGGCATAGTCACGGAGTCGGATTTCATTGCAGTTGCCATCAACCTGCTCGAACTGATGGAAGAACAGGAGCCGCCCAGCGATTCTGATCTTTAAATTATGTAATAAAATTACAACAAAAGCATTTTCAGCACATGAAACCAGCAATAAAGCTGAAAGCCTTCTATTTTGATGGAAAAATTACACCACAGGCTTGCTTTGTGATCTACATCACACTATTATCTGCCCCATGCAATAGTTGCCGAGAGGGAGACGAGGGATTGTGCACCCAGCCTCTTCCTCTCATATGTCTGCAAGTTTGCACACCCCGTAGTTAGTCTTTGCTGTAAAGCTTTTGTTTACATAGCCATTCCTTGTTTGATGACCCGGCCTTGTCCTCACGACAGCGCCGGGATTTTTTTATCTACACGATCCTGCCCCACCCCAGTTTGTTACATGCGTCACGCAGCACGTCACTGCCACGCCCTGCCCGTCCCTGAAGAAGATGCCCATTCGGCCCTTGAAAATCCAGGGTGCCGCACAGATGTTAATCTCGGCAAGGGGTTACCTTGGCACGTCAGAAATATTCATGTTTAGTACAGCAGCGGTAGATTATCTAATAGATAGATTGAAGTGATTCAAAATTGCGGCTTTAGCCGATTAGGAGAAGCCCCTATGATGAATCCATCGAACGTTAAACGCCTGATCCGGATAGACTCTTCAACACCAGACAGGCATATGTACATCACCAAGGAGCAAATACATGTCTACCTACATCAACACTGCAATCAAGCCGTTCAACGCCACCGCCTACCACAATGGCAAATTCGTTCAGGTGTCTGACGCTGACCTGAAAGGCAAGTGGTCCGTGGTGTTCTTCTACCCGGCAGACTTCACCTTCGTTTGCCCGACCGAGCTGGGTGACCTGGCTGACAACTACGCCGAATTCAAGAAGCTGGGCGTCGAGATCTACTCCGTCTCCACCGACACCCACTTCACTCACAAGGCGTGGCACGACACCTCCGACACCATCCAGAAGATCCAGTATCCGATGATTGGTGACCCGACAGGCGCCATCACCCGCAACTTCGGCGTGATGATCGAAGAAGCCGGTCTGGCTGACCGCGGCACCTTCGTCATCGACCCGCAGGGCATCATCCAGATCGTTGAAATCAACGCTGGCGGTATCGGCCGTGACGCTCTGGAACTGCTGCGCAAAGTCAAAGCGGCCCAGTACGTTGCCTCCCACCCGGGTGAAGTGTGCCCGGCCAAGTGGAAAGAAGGCGATGCCACCCTGGCCCCGTCCCTGGATCTGGTAGGCAAAATCTAAGCCTCCGCTTCCAAGACCGGCCCATTCAAGGGCCGGTCTGCTTTCTGGCCTGACAAAACGCCGACCCGCAATCACAAGAAGGAATTGGAAGATGTTGGATACCAACCTCAAACAACAGCTGAACACCTATCTGCAGTACATCGTCAATCCCATCGAGATCAGCGTGTCCGGCAACGACAGTGACAAAACCGCCGAGCTGCTGGCGCTGGCCCGCGAGATAGCCGAGATGTCCCCCAAGATTGCCATGACAGATGGCAACAATGCCCGCAAGCCTTCCATGAGCATCGCGCCGAAGGGCGAGATCCCGCGCGTTCATTTTGCCGGCATCCCCATGGGTCATGAATTTACCTCTCTCGTGCTCGCCCTGCTGCAAAGCGGCGGTCACCCCTCCAAGGCCGATGCGGCCGTGCAGGAGCAGATCCGCAATCTCAAGGGCGAGTTCCACTTCGAGACCTATATCTCCCTCTCCTGCCACAACTGCCCGGACGTGGTGCAGGCGCTGAACCTGATGGCGACCTTAAACCCCGGCATCACCCACACCATGATCGACGGCGCCCTGTTCCAGGAAGAAGTCACCGAACGTCAAATCATGGCGGTGCCGAACGTCTATATGAACGGTCAGCCATTCAGCCAGGGGCGTATCTCGCTGGAAGAGATAGTGGCCAAGCTCGATACCGGCGCGGCCGATCGCAAGGCTGCCGAGCTGAGTGAAAAAGCCCCCTACGACGTGCTGGTGGTCGGCGGTGGCCCGGCTGGTGCTGCCGCCGCCATCTATGCCGCTCGTAAAGGCATCCGCACCGCCATCGTCGCCGAGCGCTTCGGCGGCCAGATGATGGACACAGTCGGTATCGAGAACTTTATCTCCGTGCCCTACACCGAAGGTCCCAAGCTGACCGCGAGTCTGGAGCAACACGTCAAGCAGTACGGCGTGGAAGTGATCACAGAGCAGCGCGCCGCCGCCATCAGCAAAGATGGCTATGTGAATGTGGATCTCGCCTCCGGCGCCACCTTGAAGAGCCGTGCCGTGATCCTGGCAACCGGTGCCCGCTGGCGCGACCTGAACGTGCCGGGCGAGCTCGAGTACCGCACCAAGGGCGTGGCCTACTGCCCGCACTGCGATGGCCCCTTCTTCAAAGGCAAGCGGGTGGCGGTGATCGGGGGCGGCAACTCAGGTGTCGAGGCTGCCATCGATCTGGCCGGCCTAGTCGAGCATGTGACCGTGGTGGAATTTGCCGATACCCTGCGTGCCGATGAGGTGCTGCAGAAGAAGGCCCGCTCCATGGGCAATATCGACATCATCATGAGCGCTCGCACTACCGAAGTGATTGGTGATGGCAGCAAGGTGGTCGGCATGGATTACGAAGACCGCACAACAGGTGAGATCAAGCACTTAGGCGTGGCGGGTATCTTCGTGCAGATAGGCCTGATCCCCAACACCGAGTTCCTGAAAGGGAGCGAGATTGCCCTGACCCGTTTTGGCGAGATCGAGATCGACACCAAGGGCGCCACTTCCCTGCCCGGCGTCTACGCCGCCGGTGACGCCACTACCGTGCCGTTCAAGCAGATCATCATCTCCATGGGAGCGGGTGCCACTGCTGCACTGGGTGCATTTGATTACCTCATCCGCAATGCGGCGCCGGACGCCACCGAGGCATCCGCCAAGGCCGATGGCGTGACCGCCTGATAATCCTTTTACCAATAAAAAGCCGGCTCCCTTCACTGGAGCCGGCTTTTTTGTCCACATCATTCAGACCGCTAGGCCGGCCCGGACGACTCAGGCGTGGCATAGCTGGCAGGTACGGCCTCCCCCGCCAGATCCGTTCTCGGCTCCAGCTCAGGCGTCATGGGCGTATTGGGCGGCACCGGCATGAACACCTGATGATCGGCCAGGGGAAT
>NZ_CAWNYS010000242.1:0-3658 GCF_963878295.1 Aeromonas sp. HMWF014
GGCAATGATGAGGGGCGGGGTAATGATGGCAACAAACATGGCGAGCATATGCTGCAGGGCGGCGAACAGGGTCTGGGGCAGGGGCGGGACATCGTCTATGCCGTAGACCAGTTCGCTGTGGGCTCGTCTGGGAGGATGAGCCTCTGGGGTTGCACGGACGGCGGCAGCCTGTTCCATAAATACCTCGAATGTGTGGGGGAGGGGGGGAGAAAATTGGGCGCCATTTTAGTGATTGAAATGGCGCTGACCAGCGCTAATTCGGGCTGAAACCGGTTTATTTTTTCATGGGTTGAAACGTTTGCGTGTGGCGATTATGATCCGCCGGTTTGTGTGACGGCGCTCGCCCTGAAATGGCGCCGGTTGCATAGGATTTTGAGCCTGTGCGGCGTAGAATGAGCCCTCTGTCGAGATTTGGAGGCTCTGGATGCTGAAGTTGTCGGAGTTCTGGAGTGCCCGTGCCCACTCCGAAGATTTTACCCTGACCCGCATGGGCTTCATGACGGTGCGCTTGCGCCTGCTCACCTGCCTGCTGATGGTGGGTCTGCCCGCCTGGGCCCTGGTGGACTGGCTGACCCTGCCCTCTGCCCAGTTCGATGAACTGCTTCAGGCCCGGATTTTCTGCCTGCTGGCCCTCTCTCCACTTATCCCCCTCTCCTACCTCATCCATTTCAGGCACGAGCGCATGAAGCTCGCGCTGGGCTATCTGATGGCGGTGATGATGCTGTTCTCCCTCATCTGCCTGCACAGTTTCGGTGCGGATCAGGAGTTGCAGGCGGGCTACATGGCCTTTCCCTATCTGCTTGTCAGCCTGTTTGCCATCTTCCCCATTCCGCTCTCCCTCGGCCTGCAGCTGGCGGGGGGCATTCTGGTCACCATGCTGGCGGGCAACTGGTTGCTGGTGGGGCAGCCGCTGTGGAGCGTGCAGACCCTCAACCAGGTCTGGCTGCTGGCGCTGTTTGCCCTGGCCAGCAGCTGGGTGCAGTGTGGTCAGCTCAATATGCTGCTGCAGCTTTATCGGGAGTCCACCACGGACGAGCTGACCGGCATGATGAACCGTCGACTGCTGATGAAGCGGAAAAGGCCTGGATGAACATGATCCACAAGCAGACGCCCTTTGCCGTCCTGTTGCTGGATCTGGACCGCTTCAAGCGCATCAACGACACTTTCGGCCATCTGGCGGGGGATGCGGTACTCAAAGAGGTGGCGGCGACCCTGGTGGAGCAGCTGGAGTCTGACATGGTGTTGGGGCGTTATGGCGGCGAGGAGTTTGCCATCCTGCTGCCCAACTGCGGCGATCTGATCCAGGCGAAGCGCGTGGCGGAGCGGCTGCGGGTGGCGGTGGAGGCGCGGCTGGTGAAGAGTCCCACCTCGGATGAGTTGTTGGAGGTGACCGTGAGTATCGGCCTGACCCTGGCCCAGCGCGGGGAGAGCATAGAGGATCTGTTCAATCGGGCCGATGAGTACCTCTACATGGCCAAGATGGCGGGGCGCAACTGCGTGGTGGGCGAGCTGGCCAGCAAGCCGGCACTGCCCCACGCCATCAAGACAGATGCCGCCTGAGGGCGGCATCTGTCTGTCATGGGCACGGGAGAGATCAGTTCAGCTGGTACTTGCCGGAGAGCTGCTGGGCCAGCAGCTTGAACATGTTGAACACCGCCATGGTCTTGCCGGTCGGGGTACCATCTTCGGCCAGGAAGAACTCCCCCTTGAACACCAGAATATCCCCTTTCTGCTCTACCGCGTCGGCGCGCATGCCGTGGATGAAGTCTTCGTGGCGCTTGATGATGTCATTGGCCATCTCCAGCAGGGCAGTCTCGGTGATCAGCTCTTTCTGTGGTTGCATGCTCGTCTCCTGAAACGACGACGGGACAGGGCATTGGACACGTGCACTTAGCGGCGCCCTGTCTCTGATTGAAGAGGGGGCCAGCATACTGCAAACGGGGATTTTCTGTCATTGATATGACCCCGCATTTTGCTTCTTCCTGCGTCCCCTTATCCTATCACCAGATTTCTGAGCCAGCGGCGCTGGCGGATCCTGCGCTGCACCAGCACGACCTTGCACAACTCCTCCAGCAGCACCACGGCCACCACCCAGGAGAGAGGCCAGCCGAGCAGGCTGACCGCCACCCAGGCGAGCGGCAGGCCTATGCACCACATGGCGATGATGTCGATGACGATGCTGTAGTTCACGTCGCCGCCGGAGCGCAGCACCCCGATAATCCCCACCATGTTGAATACCTTGAGCAGCATGCCCAGACACATGACGGCGAGCACCTGCCCCGCCTCTCCCAACATCTCGCCCGGCAGGTTGCCGACCCACTGTAACAGGTGGGTCTGCAACAGCCAGACTGCTATCCCTACCAGCAGGGCGCCTATGGGGGCGAGCAGCAGGAACAGCTGGGAGTGTTGCCAGGCGATGTCGTACTCCTCGGCCCCGAGCCGGTGGCCGAGCAGGGTGGAGCAGGCTACCGCCAGCCCGAAGAAGAGAGAGATAAGGATGCTCTCGAGCGTCCCCAGCGTGGTCATGATGGCCAGTGAATCTGTGCCCAGATGGGCATAGAGAAAGCCGTAGAGCAGCATGCCGAAGGCCCAGAGCCCGTCGTGGAACAAGAGCGGCAGGGCGATCAGGGTGAAGCGCACCACCTCCTTGCGCTTGAAGGCGTCCCACCACTCCTGTCTGCGCGGGATGAGGCGGGGTTCCTGCCGCCACACATAGATCAGCAGCAGCGCCGTTTGCAGCAGGCGTGAGATGGTCGTGCCCCAGGCAGAGCCTGCCACCCCCATGGCCTCGAAGCCGAAATTACCGAAGATGAGGGCGTAGTTGAGGATGACGTTGGCAATGATGGCGATGATGCCGATCCGGGTCGGGGCGGCGGCGTTGCCCACCGAACGCAGCGCCGATTCCAGTGGCACTACGATGGCGGTACAGAGAATAGTGGCGCCGGTGATCATCAAGAACTGGTCGGCGAGGGCGCGCAATTGGGGTTCCTGGCTGGCAAAATCCAGCACGCTGCCCGGGGCGAGCACATAGATGAGTGCAAACGGCAGACTCACCAGCAGGGCACCCACCAGCGCCAGTAGCAGGGCGCGGCGCACCCCGGCCAGCTCGCCGCGACCGTAATATTGTGCCGCCAATACCGAGACGCCACCCGAGAGTCCCGCTATCACCAGCAGATTGAAGAAGAAGACCCGGTTACCCAAGCCCACTGCCGCCACCGCCGTGGTGCCGAGCTGGCTCACCATCATGATGTCGATGAGGCCGAGCAGGGAGAACATCATGGATTGCAGCGACACTGGCAGGGCCAGCCGCCACAGTCGTGTCATGAACTCGCGATCGGTGGTTTGTTTTAAAATCGCTTGCCAATAATTCATTTATGTTAACCAGGTATGTGAAACGCAAGGTTTGTCATGGGTATGATAGGGGGAGTGGCGAGCGACTTCACTGTGAGCCCCTCTCGGGTTTCTTGTTTAAAACTATCATGTTGAGGCGTTATGGCTTTTGTCCGCGAGTGTCTGGAAATAGCCCCGGCCTGCGAGGAGCGGATGCTGGGCCGTGAAGGGCTGCCCCTGCTCGGCGAGGCGGGCATCTTTCTGACCGGCCTTTCGCACATCAGGGAGCACTACCTCATTCGTCGCAATCGCCCTGAGTTCCACATCC
>NZ_CAWNYS010000243.1:0-7937 GCF_963878295.1 Aeromonas sp. HMWF014
GACGTAATCCTTGCCGAAGGAAAGCTCGCTCACCCCGGCTGCGGTTAGCACCTCGGCCGGCACCGGCTCCTTCACCAGACCGCGGATCGCCTCCACCGCAGCTATCTTCATGGCATCGTTGATGCGGCTGGCGCGGGCGTCCAGCGCGCCGCGGAAGATGAAGGGGAAGCAGAGCACGTTGTTGATCTGGTTCGGATAATCCGAACGGCCCGTGCCCATGATGAGATCATCGCGCACTGCGTGGGCCAGGGACGGCTTGATCTCCGGGTCCGGGTTGGAGCAGGCGAAGATCACCGGGCGCGGCGCCATCAGGGCAACCGCTTCGGCGGGCAGCACATCCGGGCCGGAGACACCGACAAACACATCCGCCCCTTCAATGACATCCATCAGGGTGCGCAGCGGGGTGTCGTTGGCGAAGCGCTGCTTGTACTGGTTCAAGTCGCTGCGGCCTGTGTGAATAACCCCCTGGCGGTCGAGCATGAAGATGTTGTGTGGCGCGGCACCGCACTTGATCAGCAAGTCCATGCAGGCGGTGGCTGCAGCCCCGGCCCCCATGCAGACGATGCGACTCTGTTCGATGCGCTTGCCCTGCACTTCCAGCGCATTGAGCAGACCGGCAGCTGTGACGATGGCGGTACCGTGCTGGTCATCGTGGAACACCGGGATGTCGCAACGGGCGATCAGCGCCTCTTCGATCTCAAAGCACTCTGGCGCCTTGATGTCTTCCAGGTTGATGCCACCGAGGTGTCGGCGATGGCCGCAACCGTGTCGATGAACTGCGCACTGGTCTCGTGCTTCACCTCTATGTCGATGGCATCTATGCCGGCGAAGCGCTTGAACAGCAGGGCCTTGCCCTCCATCACCGGCTTGGACGCCAGCGGGCCCAGATTGCCCAGTCCCAGGATGGCGGTACCGTTGGAGATGACGGCCACCAGGTTACCCTTGCCGGTATAGCGGTAGGCATCGGCCGGATTGGCGGCAATCTCGCGCACCGGCTCGGCCACACCCGGGCTGTAGGCCAGCGCCAGATCGTGAGCTGTCTCGGCGGGCTTGGTGAGGGCGATGGCAATTTTGCCCGGCACAGGCTGGGCATGGTAATCGAGTGCTTGTTGACGAAGATCGGACATGGGGGACCCCGATACGGAAGTGAATGAAGTGAATAGAGTGGTGCATGGGCTCGCCAGCGGGCGAGGGCTGGGGATCATAAAGAAAACCATCGCGCTTTCACAGAGGAAAGTATCGTTTTGCCGCCACTGACAAGCCAGTAATTAGCATGTCACACCAATCACTAATACCCATTTAGTTATAGATATGGTTTCACTCCGTCACAGGGATGCCCGCTTTCAGCTCTGCCTGTCTGGCGATGGCCTCCGTCATCCCCTGGAAGATGAAGAGATGGAATGGCAGCATGGCGAGCCAGTAGGCCAGCCCCCAGGCGCCCTGAGGATGCCAGTGGGCCGTCACCTTGATGCGGGTCAGGCCGGACTCCTCCGGCAGTATGTTGAACGCCAGCCGCCCCACTCCCGGGGCCTTCATGTTGAACAGCAGATCCAGTCTGCGTCCCTCGTCGACCCCGAGGATCTGCCAGGAATCCAGCATGTCCCCCTTCACGAAGCGATCCGGGTTAGTGCGGCCACGAGTGCGGGCCGGGCCACCGATCAGGTGATCCATCCACTCCCGCACCACCCACAGCTCGTTCATGTAGAAGTAACGCTGCTCGCCCCCCAGCTGCTGCAACACCTGCCACACCACCTCGGGAGCGGCGAGACAGATGGCCTCCCCGCTGGCAGTACGGTCATAAAATCCGTACTCGGGATGGCGCCAGCGCAGCCCCAGCGGCGTCTCCAGCCCCTGCTGCTCGGCCCCCAGTTTCTGCTCCAGCGCCAGGCTCTCCCCGAGCGCCTCGTCGAAGCTGAGCAGGGTTTGTGGCAGCAGGGCCCGCAGCGGGCCGTCATCAGCCGGGATGTCGTGCTTGAGGCCGCCCACCAGCGCCTTGGCCACGGGTTGCGGCACAGAGGTGACAAATTGCAGCCACCAGGCGGAGAGCCGCGGGCTCAGAAACGGGATGGGGATGATGGGGCAGCGCTTGCCGATATGGGCGGCGAACTTCTGCAACTGCTGCTGATAGCTGAGCAGCTCGGGGCCAACGGCGTTGAGCACCTGACCATCCACCCCCTCGACCTCCACCAGCCCGCCCAGATAGTGCAGCAGGTTGGAGAGCGCTATGGGCGGTGTGCGAGAGCGTACCCACTTGGGCGTGACCATCATGGGCAGGTTGAACACCAGATCCCGCATCACCTCGAAGGCGGCCGAGCCCGGCCCTACGATGATGCCGGAGCGCAGCTCCACCGTCGGCACACCGGAGTCACGAAACAGCTCGCCACAATGGCGGCGGGAGTTGAGATGACGGCTATTGCAACGCTCGGGCTGGATGGCCCCCAGATAGATGATGCGGCGCACCCCGGCGGCGCGGGCGGCGGCGGCGAAGTTCTTCACCCCCTGCTGCTCCAGCCGGTGAAAATCGGCGCCAGCCCCCATGGCGTGCACCAGATAGAAGACGGTGTCTATGCCCGTCAGCGCGGGCAGCAGTGTGATGGGCTTGAGACTGTCGGCGAGGCGAAATTCCACGCCCGGCGGCAGACGACAAGGGCGACGAGCCCCGGCGATCACCCGATAACCCAGCCCTTGCAGGTGGGGCACCAGGTAAGACCCTATATACCCCGCCGCTCCCATCACCAGACATGTGCGCATCTGTTCTTCTCCCATGATTGAGCCAACACCATAGGGCAAACCGCTTCAATACAAAACGCCAACCCATAAAAAAGGCGCCCGATGGGCGCCTTTTTCAGAATTCTTCAGAAGCAAGATTACTTCTTGGCAGTCAAGCCACCGAAACGCTTGTTGAACTTGTCTACGCGGCCGCCGCTAGAAACTTCTTTCTGCTTGCCGGTGTAGAACGGGTGGCATGCAGAGCACACGTCCAGGTTCAGATCTTTACCCAGGGTAGAGAAAGTGTTGATCACATTACCGCAGGAGCACTTGCAGGTGATGGCTACGTAGTTAGGATGAATACCAGCTTTCATGGACAACCTCAATTATCAGGCCGTGTCGCTATCCGATCTTCTGTCGGACACCACACGATTGTTGAACACAGTTTCAAAGGCTGCGAATAATATAGGAAATGCCTGAGATCAGGCAAGTGGCTTCGCAGAAAAAATAGGCAATCCCTGGTGAATTCTTCCCAAACGCTGGATCTGGTTCGTGTGGCTGTGCCGGTACCGTTACGCCGTCACTTCGACTATCTCTCTCCCTTGCCCCTGCCTGAGCCCGGCTGTCGGGTCGAGATCCCTTTCGGTCCCCAGACCCTGGTCGGGCTGGTGGTGGAGCATCCGACCGACAGCCTGGTGCCCCGCAACAAGCTCAAGCCCATCAAGCGAGTGCTTGATAACTCCCCCGTGCTGGGGCCGGACATACTGGCGCTGATGGCCTGGAGCGCAAACTACTACCAGCATCCGCTAGGGGAGGTGCTGCCTCACGCCCTGCCGGTGCTGGTGCGCAAGGGGGAGCCCGCCGCCTACCGGGAGCTGGAGTTCTGGTTTGCCACCGAGGCCGGCATGGCGATCGATCTCAATGAGCTCAAGCGTGCCGCCAAGCAGCAACAGGCCCTCGCCTTGCTGCGCAAGGGGCCGCAGACCCCGTCAGCACTCAAGCAGGAAGAGATCCAGAGCGCGGCACTCACGGCGCTGGAGAAGAAGGGGCTGTTGGAGAAGCGCAGCCTGGAGCCGAGCCATGACGGCGACTGGGCGACGTCTTTTGACGCGGGAGAGGGGCTGCGACTCAACGGCGAGCAGGCGCTGGCGGTATCCGCCGTCACCAGCCAGAGCAACCAGTTCGGCGCCTTCCTGCTCGATGGTATCACCGGCTCCGGCAAGACAGAGGTGTACCTGAGCATTCTCGAGCCCCTGCTCAAGGCGGGCAAGCAGGCGCTGGTGATGGTGCCGGAGATCGGCCTCACCCCCCAGACCATCAACCGCTTCCGTCGCCGCTTCAAGGTGCCCGTGGTGGCGATGAACTCGGCCATGAACGATCGGGAGCGGCTTGACGCCTGGCTCGCCTGCCGCGATGGCGGCGCCGCCATCCTGATCGGCACTCGCTCCGCCGTCTTCACCCCGTTCAAGAACCTCGGCATCATCATCATCGACGAGGAGCACGACGGCTCCTTCAAGCAGCAGGACGGTTTTCGCTACCACGCGCGAGATCTGGCGGTGATGCGGGCCCATCGCGCCGGTATCCCCATACTGCTCGGCTCGGCCACCCCCTCGCTGGAGACGCTGCACAATGCCCGCAGTGGCAAGTATCACCACCTCAGCCTGACGCGGCGCGCCGGCAACGCCCAGACCGCCCGCCAGGTGATCCTGGACATCAAGAGCGTGCGGCTGCAGGCCGGGCTCTCCCCCCAGCTGGAGCAGCTGATGGCGGAGCACCTGGCGGCAGGCAATCAGGTAATGCTGTTTCTCAACCGGCGCGGCTATGCCCCGTCGCTTATCTGCCACCAGTGTGGCTGGAGCGCCGCCTGCGAGCGCTGTGACGCCTGGTACACCTGGCATCAGGCAGGGCGACGACTGCACTGCCACCACTGCGACAGCGTGCGCCCCCTGCCCCACAACTGCCCCGAGTGCGGCAGCAACGAGCTGATCGGCTCGGGAGTGGGTACCGAGCAGCTGGAACAGCTGCTCACCACGGTTTTCCCGCACTACCCCGTGGTGCGCATCGATAGGGACAACACTCGCCGCAAGGGGGAGCTGGAGACCCATCTCGGCGACATCAAGGCGGGCAAGTACAAGATCCTGATCGGCACCCAGATGCTGGCCAAGGGGCACCACTTTCCGGATGTAACCCTGGTGGGCCTGCTGGATGTGGATGGCGCCCTGTTTTCCGCCGATTTTCGCGCCGCCGAGAAGTTGGCCCAGCTCTATACCCAGGTGGCGGGCCGCGCCGGTCGCGCCAGCAAACCCGGGCTGGTGGTGCTGCAGAGTCATCATCCGGATCACGCCCTGTTGCAGGATCTGACCCAGAACGGTTACGGCCACTTTGCCGACACGGCGCTGAAAGAGCGTCGCCTGCTGGGGTTGCCGCCGTTCAGCTATCAGGGGTTGTTCCGGGCCGAGGCCAATGGCCGTGACGAGGTGCAGCTGTTCCTCGCCCGTCTCGCCGATACCCTGCGCAGCGCCCGCTATCCCCATCTGCAGGTGCTGGGACCCATCAGCGGCTTTATGGAGCGCAAGGCGGGCAAGTTCCGCATGCAGTTGCTGGTGCAGGGGCCGAACCGGGCACCGCTGGCCCAGCTGCTGGATTGGGCGGTGAAGGAGCTGGAGGGCTGGCCGGAGACCAAGAAGGTGCGCTGGAGTCTGGATATAGATCCCACCGAGCTGAACTGAGCCAGTTCACCTGCCGCTCAGGCGCTGGCGGCAACTCGCCAGCAGTGGTGACTCGCCATCGGCACATAACACGGCCAGGGCCAGTGATCTGGCCTGCTCCAGCGCCAGCGGCTGCTGATAGCTGTGAGCCATCACCACGGCCCCCTCCAGCAGCAGGCAGATCCCGGTGGCTTGCAAGAGGCTGCACCCTAGTTGCTCCCTGACCCAGTTCAGCAGCACCTGCTTGTGTGCTACCACCAGCTTGCGGACCGGATGACGCGAGTCGGCAAACTCGGCGCTGGCATTGATGAAGTTGCAACCATAGAAGTCGCTACGGCCAAACCACTCCCCGAATCCGTCGAACAGGGCGTGCAACCGACTCTCCCTCCCCTCCAGACCTGCCAGCTTCCCCTCGAGCAGGGCGAAGAACTCCTGCTCGCGGGAGAGCAGTACAGCCTCAATCAAGGCATCCTTGGTGGGAAAATGGCGGTAGAGGGTTCGCTTGGTGCTACCCGCCTCCGCCCAGATGCGATCTATGCCGGTTGCGTGAAAACCATGACGATTGAACAGACGATAGGCGGTTTCCATCAGCTGCTGCCGTTTTTCACTCACGTCATTTTCCCCTTGAAGTACACCGATCTGTCTACCTAATGTGCCTAATCACGTCAGACAAACCAAGAGGGAAACGTGATGACAAAATGGCATGACCCGTTATGGGCAGGAGTGGGCGCGGCACTGGCGATCGGGGTGTTGGGCTGGCTGAACATCAGCTGGCACACTGTCCTGATCATGGCGCCCTTCGGAGCAAGCTGCGTGCTGCTGTTTTCACTGCCGGCCAGCCCGCTGGCCCGCCCGAACAATGTGCTCGGAGGCCACCTGCTGACAGCCACGGTCGGCTTGCTGGTACAGTCGCTCCCCTTGCCGCTGGAGCTGCAACTGGCATTGGGAGTGGGTCTGGCCATCACCTTGATGCACCGAATGGCGCTCATACACCCTCCCGCTGGTGCCAACCCCCTGCTGGTACTGATGACGGGACAGGAGTGGCCCTTCCTGTGGCAAACCGTGCTGCCCGGTGCCCTGCTCCTGATCCTGCTGAGCCACGGCTTTCAGCGGTTGAGGCTGTGGCAACTCAAGGCCATATAAACAACAAGGGAGGCCGTGCCTCCCTTGTTGTGATTCACACCAGTACAGTTACTTGGCGGCCAGGGATACACCTTCCAGCCGCACTTCCACCCGACGATCCGGTGCCAGACAGGCGATCAGCTCAGATCTGGAGTTGCTGGTGCAGTTGTTGCCGGTCACGGGGTAGGACTTGCCACGCCCCTCGACCCGCACCCTGTCGGCAACCAGTCCCCGGGCGATCAGGTAGTCGGCCACGCTGCGGGCACGCTGCTCCGACAGGGTCTGGTTGTGGGCATGGGAACCTAGGCGGTCGGTATGCCCGATCACAGTCGCCTCACCATCCTTGGGATTGGCGGCAACTATCTGGCTGAACAGGGTATCGAGCGCCTGACGGGCAGCCGGCTTCAGGGTGGCCTTGTTGAACTCGAACAGCACGTCCGAGCTCAGGCTGAACTGCCGGGTGACGACCACGGCAGCAGGAGCTGGCGCCACGGCGGGCGCCGGTGCCGGGGCCACCACATCCCTCCCATGCTGACCGAAGCGGTAGAGCATGCCGACGGAGAGCAGACCGTTATCCATCTCAATGCCGGAGCGATCGAGGGAGGTATCCCCCAGCGGCGTTGTGTACTGATATTCGATGCGGGCGGCCCAATCACGCTCAATCGCGTATTCAGCCCCCAGCGCCCCGACAAACACGGCCCCATGATTGTTGCCGGTCTCCTTGATAAAACCGGTCGTAGTCTGGGCCGACAGCTCGCTATTGGTCCAGGCATAACCACCACCGATCCGGCCGTAGAGATCCAGCACATCATTGACCGGGAACCCTATTTTCATGGTGGCCTGGAGCATCTGATTTTTGGCTTCCTCCTCCACCCTGACCCCACTCAGATAACCGGACGAGGTGTACTTGCCGAACCAGTCATAGCCGAACTCGAAACCCAGGTTGGGGTTGAGCTGATAACCGGCGAACGCCCCCAGCCCGAGAGCATTCTTGCTGGTGCTGATGTTTTGCCGCGCGCCCAGGGGATCCGAGACAACCTGCTTCTGGTCGATGTCGAAGTACCTGGACCAACCGGCCTTGCCGCCGGCATACCAGGTGTTGTCCTGGGCGGCTGCCTGCACGGCCCCCGTCGTAAGCAGGCCGCAGACCAGCACGGCAAGTATCGATTTGTTCATGGTGAAAGCCTCTGCAATGAGTCGTTATGCGCTTATCTTCCCTGATGGGGCGAATCCGGCACCGTTCGTCAGGTTATCCCATCTATCGCCAGCCTCAAATGACTTAGGACTCAATAGTGTGAAGCTGCCGACATTTCCGACTGGAAAAACGGCGCAGACGCAGAATCGTCGTAGGGAGCGGCAGGGAGCAACCGGGCCCAATAAGTTGCCCTGTTTACCAAC
>NZ_CAWNYS010000244.1:0-2526 GCF_963878295.1 Aeromonas sp. HMWF014
TCATCCGCCCCGGCTCGCACCGGACAGGCCTGCACGCACTGGCCGCAGCCGGTGCAATCTTCCGGATAGAGCTGCAAGGTGTAGCGGCTGTCGGGGAAGCCCTTGGCGGTGATGGGCACCGACTGGGCCGCCTCGGGGGCCGTCGCCAGCCAGTCCTGATGGTAGAACTTGGCCCGCAGCGCCGCGTGGGGGCAGACAAAGACGCAGTTGCCGCACTGGATACAGATATCGGATTGCCAGATGGGGATCTCGCGGGCGATATCCCGCTTCTCGAAGCGGCTGGTGGCAGTGGGGTAAGTGCCATCCACCGGCAGCATGGAGACAGGAATGAGATCGCCGCGCCCCGCCAGCATCTCGCCGGTGACGCGCTGGACAAACTCGCTGCCACCCGGTGCCAGTGGCAAGGGGTAGTCGCTGATCAGCTCCTCACCGGCCGGGATCGCCACCTTGCAGAGGTGAGCCAGGGTATCGTCCACCGCCGCGAAGTTGCGCGCCACCACCTCGGGCCCCTTGCGGGCATAGCTCTTCTCTATGCTCTCCTTGATAAGGGCAATGGCCTCATCCCGTGGCAACACCCCGGACAGCGCGAAGAAGCAGGTCTGCATAATGGTGTTGATGCGATTGCCCATGCCGTTTTGCTCGGCCACCCGATCGCCATCGATGCAGTAGAGCTGGATATTGAGGGCGCGAATGCGAGCGCGCAGCCGCTCGGGCAGCTGGCCCCACACCTTGTCAGCCTCATAGGGGGCATTGAGCAGCAGGGTCGCCCCTTCGGCGGCATGCTCCAGCAAGTCCACCGACTCGGTGAAGCTCCACTGGTGACAGCCGATAAAGCCCGCCTGCTCGATAAGCCAGGGGGCGTCGATGGGCTCGGGGCCAAAGCGCAGGTGGGAGACGGTGCGCGAGCCCGACTTCTTGGAGTCGTAGACGAAGTAGCCCTGGGCGTGGAACCCCTCCAGCTCGCCGATGATCTTGATGCTGTTCTTGTTGGCACCGACCGTGCCGTCAGCGCCAAGGCCAAAGAACAGGGCCCGCACCCGGCTGGCAGGCTCCAGATCGCCGATGGGGTGCCAGGCCAGACTGAGGCCCGACACATCATCGACAATCCCCACGGTAAAGCGCGGGCGCGGCGCATCGGATGCCAGCTCCTCAAACACAGCCGCGCACATGGCCGGGGTGAACTCTTTGGAAGAGAGGCCATAACGGCCGCCGCTGAGCCACGGCAGCCGCTTGATAAGCCCGCGTTGCAAACCGTCGATCAACGCACTCTGCACATCCAGCAGCAGCGGCTCGCCCCCTGCGCCGGGCTCCTTGGTGCGATCCAGCACAGCGATGCGGCGCACGCTCACGGGCAGGGCATCGAGCAGCGCCTGTACCGGGAAGGGGCGATAGAGGCGCACAACCAAGACCCCGGTCTTGCGATCCTGCCGGTTGAGCCAATCCACAGTGGTGCGGGCGGTGGCCGCCCCCGATCCCATCAGCACGATGACGTCGGTGGCATCGGCTGCGCCGTGGTACTCCACCAGCCGGTAGTGGCGGCCGGTCAGCTCGCCGAGCTTGTCCATGCACTGCTGCACCCGCGCTGGCACCGCTTCGTAGAAGGGGTTGACGCTCTCGCGGGACTGGAAATAGGTGTCCGGGTTCTGGGCCGTGCCGCGCATCACCGGATGATCCGGGTTGAGCGCCCGGGCCCTGTGAGCCCGAACCCAATCGTTGTCGATCAGCGCCCGGATCTCATCCCGATGCAGGGCAGTGATCTTGTTCACCTCGTGGGAGGTGCGAAAGCCGTCGAAGAAGTGGATGAAGGGCACCCGGCACTGCAGGGTGACACTGTGGGCAACCAGCGCCAGATCCTGCGCCTCCTGCACCGAGCCGGAGGCGAGCATGGCAAAGCCGGTACTGCGCGCCGCCATCACATCCTGATGGTCGCCAAAAATCGAGAGCCCCTGCGCCGCCAGTGAGCGGGCCGCCACATGGAACACAGCAGCGGTCAACTCCCCGGCAATCTTGTACATGTTGGGCAACATCAACATCAGCCCCTGACTGGCGGTGAAGGTGGTGGCGAGCGCCCCTGCCTGCAGGGCGCCGTGTACCGTGCCGGCCGCCCCCCCTTCACTCTGCATCTCCATCACTGTGGGGATGTTGCCCCACAGGTTGGTCTGCCCCTCCGCCGCCCAGGCATCGGCCAGTTCGGCCATGGTCGAGCTCGGGGTGATGGGGTAGATGGCACACACTTCGCTCAGCTGGTACGCCACCCGGGCCGCGGCTTCGTTGCCGTCGACCATGATCAGTTCATGTTTCATTGGGACTCCTCGGGTTGGCGCAGCTCGATGGCGTGGCAGGGGCATTGATCGTGGCAGGCGCCGCAACCGGTGCAGCGATCCACATCCACCCGATAGCCGTGGCCAGGCCCCCGCTTTTCGATGGCCTGCTCGGGGCAGCTGCCGTAGCAGCCATCGCACTCGAAGCAGTTACCGCAGGAGTAGCAGCGCGCCGCCTCGTAGCGGGCGGCCGTCTCGTCCAGTC
>NZ_CAWNYS010000244.1:2536-4926 GCF_963878295.1 Aeromonas sp. HMWF014
CAGGCGCGTGGGTCTGGAACCAGAGCTGTAACTGCTGTGGCCCTACCAGCGGGTAAGAGAGTGGTTTGTGGTAGTGGCGACCGCGCAGCCAGGCATCCATATGGCGCGCCGCCTTCTTGCCGTGGCCGGTGGCGATGGTGACTGTGCGCTCGGAGGGCACCATGTCGCCGCCGGCAAAGAGGCCGGGGACATCGGTCATGAGATTGTCGGCCACCTGCACCACTCCCTCCTTGTTGACCCGCACGCCGGGGATACTCTCCAGCACGCTCAAATCAACCTCCTGACCCAACGCCAGAATGAGGGAGTCCGCTTCCAGGGTTTCAAACTGGCCGGTGGGTACCGGCTTGCCATGCTCATCCAGCGCCATCACCTCCACTTCGATGCTGGTGTTGTCGAGCTGGCGAATGGTGCGCAGCCAGTTGATCTTGATCCCCTCCTCCTCGGCTTCAAGGGCCTCGAAGGCGTGGGCAGGCATATGGTCCCGGTCGCGCCGATAGATGATCATCGCCTCTTCAACGCCAAGACGACGGGCGGTACGGGCCGCATCCATGGCGGTATTGCCGCCGCCGTAGATGGCCACCCGCCGTCCCAGTTTGGGGGGCGGCAAGCCCTGCTCTTCGGCCAGACTCGCCTGTTCGAGGAAACTCACCGCATCGAGGATCTTGCCCGCCTCCCGGGCCGGAATATCGACCCGCTTGGCCAGATGGGCGCCGATGGCCATAAAAACGGCATCAAAGCCCCCCTCGTCGCGCTCGCGCAGCACATCTTCCACCTTGTGATTGAGGGTGAGGGTGACGCCAGCGGCCAGGATGCGGGCCACCTCCCGATCCAGTACATCGCGGGGCAAACGGTAAGCGGGAATACCAAAGCGCAGCATGCCACCGGCGAGCGGCCCCGCTTCACGGATCTCCACCTGATGACCGAGCCGGTTGAGGTGCCAGGCGCAGGAGAGGCCGGAGGGACCGGCCCCGATCACCAGCACCTTCTTGCCGCTGGCAGGGGCAGGCGGCGCGGGCAGCCAACCGCGGGCCAGCGCCTCGTCGCCGAGGAAGCGTTCGATGGCGTGAATGGAGACGGCATCATCCACCTGGGCGCGATTGCAGGCGCTCTCACAGGGGTGATAGCAGACCCGGCCATGGACAGCAGGCAAGGGATTTTCTTCGATCAGGGTCTGCCAGGCCGCTTCAAAGCGGCCCGCTTCGGCCAGGGCAAGCCAGGCCTGGATGTTCTCACCGGCCGGGCAGGCGTGGTTGCAAGGTGGCAGGGCCGGCCGCCAGACGGGTAGTCGGGTACGCACCGGGCCTGTTCCCGTTTTCTGGGAGAGATCCGGCTGTGGGGTCATATCCAGTTGTTTGCTCATACATTGCTTTCTTCTTTTTGTGTGACAGGCCCTATCCGATGGCACTTGATACCGTGTAGCCGAAGCGGACGGTGGCCGGATGAGGGAAGAAGCGAAAGCGTTAGAAACTGGGAACTGAGTCGATAATGGCGGCTTTTTTGTACTGACTAGCGAATCAGGATCAAAAAATGTTGCACTTTATGGGGTCTGGAGCCCGAAACGTGACCCCTGTAACATCTTGCCCAATTGAATACAGGATGGCGTTGACCGGTTCGCCGACCGAGGGCAGACAGTATACCGCCGGCGCAGGATTGCCATGTGAGAACTGCGCCGTGCGGCGACCATGCAGGGATTGCTGCACGGGGCGGGAACCGTTATCTTGCCCCCTCTTCATCTGCACAGGCCACTGCACAAGGACTCGAACATGCCAACACTCGACAGCATTCATCTCTACCCCATCAAATCGACGGCAGGCATGCCACTGACCCGTGCGCAGGTGACCGAAGAGGGACTGGCAGGGGATCGCCGCTACATGGTGGTCAAACCGGACGGCACCTTTATCACCGCCCGCACCCATCCCCAGCTACAACAAGTCGTCGCCACCCCCATCGAAGGCGGCTTGCAACTGCGCTATACGGGCTTTAAACCACTGACCCTGCAAGAGGCCGACTTCAGTCGCACCCCGCAGGCCACCGGGGTCTGGGGCGATCGCTTCACCGCCCTGCATACCGACCCAAAAGCCGATGCGTGGTTGAGCAAGGTGGCAGGGGAAACGGTGCAGCTGCTCTGGCTAGGTGAAACCTCTGACCGTTTTCGCGAAAAAACCGGCACCCGGGTCAGCTTTGCCGATGGTTATCCGCTGCTGCTGATAAGCCAAGCCTCCCTTGAGGATCTCAACCTGCGCTCCGATGCCCTACACCAGATGAGCCAGTTTCGCACCAATCTGGTGGCAAGCGGCACTCGGCCCTTCGAGGAGGACAGCTGGGTGCGTATTCGCATCGGCGAGGTAGAGTTTCGGGTCGACAAACCCTGCAGCCGCTGCATCATGACT
>NZ_CAWNYS010000245.1:0-6571 GCF_963878295.1 Aeromonas sp. HMWF014
AGCAGACGCTGCCACTCCTGATAAAAACGTGGCTCCGTGGCCGTGGTCTTGATGGTTTCGATGCCGGTGACGGCCTCCGTCAGGAAGCTGGTGGCATCGGCATCCGCCTGATACTCGGCCTCGACCCGCTTGTGCACCAGAGGGCCAATCAGCAGCCACAGCAGAAAATAGACGAGCAAGGAACCCAGCACGCAGCCGGTCAAGACGGGGGCGTAATGGAACATGACGCCGACAAACAACAGGATGAAGACCAGATCCAGCACCAGCATCAGGGTGGAGCCGGTGAGGAACTGGCGGATCTGGGCCATCTCCTTGACCCGGGCGATGATCTGGCCGGTCTGGCGCGCCTTGAAATAGTCGATGGGCAGGCCGACCAGATGGCGATAGAGCTTGCCGGACAGCTCGGCGTTGACCTGATTGGCCAGATGGCCGAACACCTGGCCGCGCAGAAAGCTGTAGAGCGGCTCGGCGCAGGCCAGTGCCAGCATGGCCAGGGCCAGCACTTGCAGGCTGCCGAGGCTGCGCCCCACAAGCACCTTGTCGATGATGTTCTCAAACAGCAGCGGGCTGGCGAGGGCAATGAGCTGCAGCACGATGGCGAAGCAGAAGACGTCCCGTACCTGCTTCTGCTGGCGCAGTACCGCCGGGCTGAACCAGCCCAGCCCGAACTTGACCTCGGCCGGGGTGAGATCCTGCTGGGCCAGCAACAGATAGTGCCACTGCGCCGCCTGCGTGGGGCTCGGTAGCGGTTGCAGGCTGCTGGCGCCAGTCGCAGGATCAAACAGCTGCCAGCCGTCCTGTGCTATTGCGGTGATCGTGAACCAGCGCCCCTCCCGCTTGAGCAGCGCCGGCAGTGGCAGTGCCGCCAGCGGGCAACCCGGCCCCTGTGACAGAGCGCTGCGCAGGCCGAGCCGGGCGGCGGCCTCGCGCACCGTCAGATCTTCTGGCGTCAGATCGCAACCCATGGCGTGGGCCAGTTGCCCGGCATCCGCCGCCATCATCAGCTGATGGGCGGCATGGGCGAGGGCGTCCAGGGCGCCATTGGCGATGGGCGCAGGGTCCTTCACGGGGGCCTCGCAAGCCGGTAAAGCGTGCGTCATGGTCATCGCTCCCGCAGTGCCTCGGCCTGGTATTCACGGACTGGGCTTAGCAGGTAGTCGATCACCCGGCGCCTATCCGTCTTGACCTCTGCCACCACCGACATGCCCGGGGTGAGCCGTACCGGCTGATTGTCTATCTGCATCTCACCCCGGCTCAGCTTGACCCTGGCGGGAAAGACCAGCCCCAGCTGCTCATCCGTGGTGGCATCGCGCGACACGCTGACCAGCTCGCCATCTATGGTGCCGTAACGGGTATAGGGGAAGGCATCCACCTTGATGCTGACTGTCTGCCCTTGGTGCACGAAGCCGATGTCCTTGTTGAGGATCTTCACCTCGGCGTACTGGACTCCCTCATTGGGGACTATGACCAGCAACTGCTGGGCCGGTTGCACCACGGCGCCCTGGGTGTGAATGGCCAGCTGCTGCACTGTGCCCGCCACCGGGGCGCGAATGACCTCCAGATGCTCCCGCTCGCTCAGCTTGGCGAGCTCCTGCTCGATGGCGGTCAGTTGCAGTTGGGCCTGCTGGCGTTTCTCAATCCACTCCCGCTGTTTCTGCGCCTTGAAACCGGCCAGCCGTTCCTGCAGGCTCTGCTGCTGGGATTGCAGTACCTCGAGCTCGGCCCGTTGCTGGGCGAGCTGGCGCTGGGTTTCCAACAGCTCTTTCTCCTGCTCCAGATATTCCACCCGTGAGATGGCCTGGGACTCGCTCAGGGTCCGGCGCGCCTGCAGGCGGGGCCGGATGTTGGCCAGCAGGGTCGTGAGGGAGGCCATGTCCCCCCGTCGGGCGGCCTGATTGGCCTGATTGACCCCAAGCTCGGCCCGCAGGTTGTTGAGGGTGCTCCGGTACTCGTGCAGCTCGCTCTGGTGGTTCTCCGCCAGCGCTTGCTGCTGCGCCAGGGTGAGCCTGGTGTAGTCGGGGTGCTGGGTGACGGCTTGGTTGCCATAGAGCGCCTGATAACGGATCAGGGTCTGATACTGGAACGCTTGTTGCTCACGCAACCGGCTCAGGTCCTGGCTCACCCCCAGGGTGTTGAGGGTCAGCAGCGGCGCGTTGGCAGCGACCGCCTGGCCGTCTTCCACGTGAATGGTGAGCACCCTGGCCTGTTCGTAGGACTGGATAATCTGGCTGCGGCCAAAGACCAGCAGACGCCCGCTGGCGGTGGCCTGGATATCGAGCTGGCCCCAGCAGGCCCAGAGCAGGGTGAGCAGCACACCGGCGCTCAGGGTGAGCGCCGTGATGCGGGCAAAGGGGGAGGGCGGCGTCTCGGCCAGCGCCAGATGGGCGGGCAGGAAGCCGTAGTGGGTCTCCTGCTGCCGGGCCGGACCGGGTTGGCGCAAGCGGCTCAGCCAGGTGCGCAGATTCATGGGGTCTCCTCGTGCAAGTCCTGTTGTAGCTGCCACAGCCTGGCGTAGTGCTGCCCCAGTGCCAGCAGGCTGGCGTGGTCGCCCTGCTCCACTATCTTGCCGCGCTGCAATACCAGGATGCGGTCGCAATGGCGCACGGTGGAGAGGCGGTGGGCAATGGTGATGACGGTGCGGCCGCTGGCGATGTGGCGCATGTTGTGCTGGATCCGCGCCTGGGACTCGTCATCCAGGGCGCTGGTGGCCTCGTCGAAGATGAGGATCCTGGGGTCTGCCAGCAGGGTACGGGCAATGGCCAGCCGTTGGCGTTGACCGCCCGACAGCGAACTGCCCCCTTCCGCCAGCACGGTGTCGTAGCCAAGGGGCAGTCGCAAAATGAACTCATGGGCGCCTGCCAGGGTTGCGGCCCGTATGATGTCGTCCAGGCTGGCGTGGGGCACCGACTGGGCTATGTTGTCGCGCACCGACTTGTTGAACAGGTGGTTTTCCTGCAACACCACCCCCATCTGCTGGCGCAGGTGGGCAAGGGGGATCTGCTGGATGGGCTGGCCATCAATGAGGATCTGCCCCAGCTCCGGCTGATAGAGCCGTAGCAGCAGACGGGCCAGGGTGCTCTTGCCCGAACCCGAGCCGCCGACAATGCCCAGCGTCTCGCCAGGGGCGATGGTGAGGGAGAGATCGTCGATGGTGAGGGGGGTATCCGGTTGATAGCGAAAATGCACCCGCTCCAGCACTATGGCGCCTGCGTGGATGCGGCCATCCCCATCGCGCTGATGTTCCGGGGGGAGGTTGAGCATGTCACCGAGTTTGTCTACCGCGATCCGGGTCTGGATGAACTGACCCCACAGCTCGACCAGACGCGATAGCGGCTGTGCCACGTGGCTGGCCATCATGTTGAAGGCGATGAGCTGGCCTATGGTGAGCTGCAGCGCGATCACCTCGCTGGCACCGAGCCAGAGCACGCCGACTGTCACCAATTTTTGCAGCCACATGACCCCGTGCTGGGAGGCATTGTTGAGTTGCTGTACCCGGTAGCCAGCCTCCACCATCTGGCGGGTCTGCTCATCCCAGCGCCGCACGAAACGCGGCTCCAGCGCCAGGCTTTTCAGGGTCTCGGCCCCGGCGACCGTCTCGTTCAAGAAAGCGGTGTTGGTGGCCGCATGGCCAAACTGCTGCTCGACCGCCTGCTGCATGCGCGGCGTGATCCACCAGGCGATCAGCACATAGGCAGGAATGGAAAGCAGGATCACTAGAGTGAGCATGCCGGAGAGGCTGGCCATGACGGCCAGGAAGACAAACATGAACAGCACGTCCACCGTCAGGGTGAACAGGGTGCCGGTCAGGAATTCGCGTATGGTGTTGAGCTCCTGCACCCGGGTCACAATGGCGCCCACCTGGCGACGCTTGAAATAGAGCAGCGGCAGGGCAAACAGGTGCTGCACCATGCGCAGACCGAGCTGGATATCGATCCGGTTGGCGGTGTGGGCATACTGATATTCCCGCAATCCGCGCAGGCAGACCTCCACCAGGGCCGTGATCAGCAGCCCGAACACCAGCACATCCAGGGTTGCCCAGGCTTGGTGCACCAGCACCTTGTCCATCACCACCTGAAAGAAGAGCGGGGAGATGAGCGCCAGGATTTGCAACACCAGCGAGAACAGCAATATCTCGCCGAGCAGGCGTTTTTGCTGCAAGAAGGCGGGGATGAACCAGCGGATGTCGAAGCGTCCCTGCCGTTTGCCGACCTCGAGCAGGCGGCCATCCCAGCGTGCCAGCAGGGCGTCTTGTGCTATGACTTGCGGCTTGCCGACTGCCGGATCCAGGATCAGCGCCTGTCCACCCTGGCGCTGGGCCAGCACGAACGCCTCGCCAGAGGGGCTTAGCAGTACCACCGGCAGGGTCAGTTTATCGAGTTTGCGAGGGGGGATATGACGCAGACGAATGCGGGCCCCTGTCTGTTGTTGCAGCGTATCGACAATATTGTCAAAGGTATCGTCTGGTGTGGGTGCTATATCTTTAGAGGGACAACCCTGCATCCCGATAATAATATTGAGACACGCTAAAACAGACTCTTCGCTCGCCGTCATAATATATCCGTATGCCGCTGTGACACCCCTCCTGTTTATATGGGGTAAGGTGGCCTGTTGCAGGCAGGGCGCGCATACTAACGAGTCATTTTTTCACTGTCAAATATTATCTTGACTGATAGCCTGCATGATAAAATGGCCGCACCCACTCAGCTAATAACTCATTACATAATACCAAGACATTAACCTTAATGATTGAGTTGATATTTGTGTTGACATTTTAATTCTGTTTTCAGGTCATTGTTTAATTGAACCTGAGAATGATTTCAAATATGGTAAATATAGTGAAAAGCAAAATGTTAACCTCGTGTTATTTTACATGGGGACATTCTTTTCTTTTTTTTGTCGTTATGTTTATTGATAATGGAATTTATATGACAGAGCAGTTTGTACAGACAGTATCCAGCGTCAACTATAACAAGGGGATCTTCTCGCTCTATTTCGTCGGACAAGATCCGCTGAAGATGGCGCAAGGTGTCATGGCTGAAAGCGATAACGAGCTGATGCTGAAACAGACGGTCCATATACCTGCAGCTGGCTTTATGTATATGGTTTCAATGATAAAAAATATGCTTGAAGATCCGCGCATGGCCGCCGAGTTTGACAAGTTGATCGCCGCAGGTCTGATCCCGTCAGCCCCCTCTGACGAGCCGCAAGCCGCACCGGCTGCCACAGCACAGGCCGCGCCGCGCAAGAAAAAATAATGTTCCGGTTGGGGATCCAATGAGCTTGGTATTGCAATCAACGGAACCGAACTGGCAACAAAATCAACATATGCTGGGGGGCGTTATGCTGCTGAGTCAGCACTCCTCCCTGCACCGGCGTTATTCCGTCGCCGAGTGGCAGCAGCGAATATTGCCTGCCTTTGAATTGAACCAGTTCAGCTATTATGAAGACGCACAAGGACGCCCGGTTGCATTTTGCAACTGGGCGTTTGTCTCTTTATCCATTCGTGACACCTTGCTGGCCGCCGAGCGGGAGCTGATCCGTGAGGATTGGCAATCCGGCAACCATATTTTTATTCCCGAGATGATAGCGCCTTACGGACATGCCCGCGCCGTGGTGAGCGATCTGCGTCGCCGGATATTTTTGCCATGGAAAGGGCAGCGGGTCTGTACCGTGCGTGGTCATGTTCATGCCGAACGTGGTCATTGTGTGCGCAGGGTGCAGTGGTTTTCCATTTAATCATAATGAGTTAATACATGGGACAGAGTGTATGGAGAAGTATTGAGTACTTCTTTACCGGTAATTACACGGCAGATGATGGCAATAATGACATCGATGCCGTTGGCTTTGGCGGCGTCATCCGTGCCTATGGCGGTGACGATACGATCAAAATCGGCTCTATTGGCGCCACCGTCTATACCGGCACGGGGAATGACAGCGTGTACGGCGGCGCCGCCTACCTCAAGGTGGTCGACGAATCCGGCAATCTGACCGTTAAGGGGGCGGCGGGCTATGCGGACATCAGCAAGTCCGAGTCGGGCAATATCCATTTTGCCGGTGCCAGCGGCGGCACCAAAATTGATCACCAGGGGCGCGAGGGCGACATCCGCTATCAGGGGGCGGTCTTTGCCAACTTCCTGACCCGCAAGGGGATCAGTGGCAACGTGAGTTTTGAGGGGGCCGGCGGTTACAACAAGCTCTGGCACCAGACAGACAGGGGCGATTTGACCTTCAGCGGTGCCGGGGCTGCCAACCAGATAGATCGTACCTGGCACAGCCAGTATCAGGGATCGCGCGGCAACATCAGCTTCCATGGCGCTGGCGCGGCCAATATCATCAGCTCCCAGGTGGAATCCGGCAACCTATCCCTGAACGGGGCCGGGGCCTACAACAAGGTGTTTCGCAAGGGACGCGAGGGAGATGTCACCTTCAACGGCGCCGGCGGCTGGAACGAGATCTCCCGTCTGCGCCATGAGCATGATGCCTATCTGCAGACCCGTGGCGACATCCGTTTCATCGGCGGTGGGGGTTACAACCGGCTGCTGTCCGATGTCGCCGAGGGTAACATTCACTT
>NZ_CAWNYS010000246.1:0-7409 GCF_963878295.1 Aeromonas sp. HMWF014
TCATCAATGCGGTCAATCCAGTGGATAGTATCAGCTATTATATTGATAAAATCCTGCTCGGCTCCCGCTGCCGGGTGATTGGTATCGGTGCCGTGCACAATACCGCCAGACTGCTGAAAAGCATCTGCCGCATTTCAGGCCTCGACATGCAGCGTATCGACGCGAGCAGCCTGAAAGTATGCGGCGAGCACGGCGCGGGGTTGGTGCCGTTGCTCAGCCAAGTCAGAACTGATGAAGGGCCGCTGAGCCAGGTGCTTTCGGCAGTGACGTTGACGCAAATCGCCACCGACACCCGCAATCAAGGGTTGGATATTTTTCACAAAATGCGGCGCCCCCCTAAATACGGCCCCACCGCCTCTATTCTTATCTTGTTTGAGCGCATTATCCAATGTGACGAAGCGCCCTGCTGCGGCTCGATCTGGCTGCCGGAATTAGGTGTGTTCATGTCCTGGCCACTGGCCTTGCGCAACGGCGTCTTTACACCGTTGCCTCTGTCACCCAACCCGGATGAACAGCAACAAATCAACCTGGCTGCGCTCAAGTTAAAAAATATCATCCAAGGTTTTAGCTGATGACGACCGATCAAACCAGACAGATTTTCCGCGATCTGTACATGCCATTACGCCCTGAATACCACTTTCTTTCGCCGCTCTACGGCGTGCTCTGGTGCAACAACGAAATCGCTGAAAAATATTACCGTTTTCTTGGCGTTGACCACCCGATCGGATTGGTTGCGCGCGCTTTGTTCTACCGTACCGACCTAGTCGAATTCGACGTCAGCAAAGAGGTGAAGAACCCATTCACCTGGTTTTCCACCGCTACTCTTGCGCGGGTGATGGCGTTCATGAGCCGTCCACATTTCACCGACGACGATGTCGCCGAGCTATTCCAGTATGTGCGAGACGACGCGGATTTTCACGACGCCGTCGAGCAACAGCATCTGCTCTCAGTGCAAATACACCGGCTTTGCGACAGTGTTCTGCAACGGTTCGAGAACACGAAAACGCAAATCGCCGCTGAAGAGAGCGAAGCGCTCACCCTCAGCGCCCATTTGAAAGCACAGGAAAAAACACTGAATCAGATCCTGCAACAGGCGGAAAACGCTAGCAAAGCGCAGCAAGAAAAGATCCATCAATTAAGATCTGCGATCGCCGCTCTAAAAAATGGCAAAAAAATACTGGGTAAAAGCGCGGTGGAGAATAAAGAGGTGCAGTTGCTTGCGATCAATACCGAAATCGCTGAACTAGAAACACGCCTGAGTGCGGCCCAGCAAGGTGCTCTACATCAAGCCGACCTGCTCCCCGCTTGGCAAAACACTCAAACCGCCGTCGAACATGCCCGCCTCCAGAAGGACGCAGCCACCCAACGTGCCAGCGAGCTGGTGGACAATTTTACCGAAAGCACTGTCGAACAACTGCGCGGCGAGGGATTCAGCACCGATTTCATTGCACGGCATTTACCTTTCAACAAATATCACCGTTACCTGCCACGACGCGTCCAGGACTATATCAGCATCCATTGTACCGATCGGGACAGTCTGCTGGTCGAGCTGCATAACCTGTGTCGTTTGCTGGTCATTGCCAGCCGCACCACCGGCCACGATCGCGATGCGATTCACTTACTCAATGCGGCACTGTGGCTGAAATGCAAGGGCGACCTCAGTAAACTGACCGCCTACATGCTGCAGTTGCAAGCACTGCGCACGGATCTGTTCGCCGACGTGACAACTGATGATACGCGTTTTCCCGATCTGTGCCACGAGTATTACGATCGCGAAGTATACGGCCGCTATTTTCCGCCATTGTGCATTACCAAGACCTGCCGACCAACGCCGGATTCCGAGGTCTCGTTCTCCGATTGCGGAGAGAGCTCTCTGCGCAACTTCATCAACGTGCTAGTAAAAAATCAGGACAGCGCTCAGCTTGATGCAGGGATCCTCAAACGCAGCGGGCTGGCTGTCGATCCGCGAGTCATCGCGTTCTATGAAAAAAACCCGAGCCTGGAAACGATCAGAAGCCTGGACGTGCATAACCAGTGGGCGGAGATCGTTTCATCGCTCAATGCGCGCGACAGCCGCATCAAATATCTGACACCAGGCAAAGACGCCTATTGCGAGTTGGCCGCTGGCGGCAACAATATGCTGCATATGCTGCAAGCGCTGCTAGGAGAAGCAGACATCACAGCCATCTGTCGACAAATTTCGTCTACTTCTGGCATTGACATTCGTTGCGATCTCAGAGAATTCCATCCGGAACGGCACGATCTGGAAGACTTCACCAACGTCGTACACCTTGAGTTCAACGGTAAATACATTTTTCACTGGTATTTCCTCAAGCAGCATTTCCGCTGTGCTTCGGCGGATCTCTTCAACGAAGAGGAAAATTATGTACGCCAGGCGCTCGACACACTTAACGCCGAGATGAAGCAACGCAGTCTGGATCGCGATCAGTTCCGCGCACTACTCAGCTTCTTTCTAAAAGAAAAACCAGTGGTTCAGGTCAAAACGATGTTCAACGACCTCGGCGCAGCTCTCATCGGCGATGAAATGACGTTCTTGATGCTGGCTAAATTGAATTCAGTCGACTCGATGTTCGATTACTGTATGAACGTTCTGACCATTCCAACGCTGGCGCACAGCGAGCCAATCTCGGCGACCATCACCGCGATTATTCAAGGCATCAGCCCACACCCAGTCATCTTCGAACAGAGAAAAAATCTCGTCGAGAGGATCATAGATTGCGGTGTTACTTCATTAATCGATCTGGCGAACCGGTGGGAAAAGGAATGTTTGGAACCGATATAATATACCCTTGTCATAGACAGATTGAAAAACTTTAAGGAGAGAAAATCTTGAAGCTAACATTCATACCTTATTTTCCAAAAGAAGTATGGGTTATTTTTATTGGGACATTTTTGACACGTTCCTGTTTTTTCATGATTTGGCCGTTCATTACAATTCTCATGAGAAACAACTACGGCATGACACCGATGGAAATCGGCGTTATGATGAGCGTATCGCTTATCGCGTCTATTTCTTTCGGATATTTATTTGGCGGCGCTTCGGATAAATATGGCCGCCGAACGTTGATTATTCTCGGCGTTCTTGCCGCCATCCTGTCTTTTAGCATGCTCGCGCTGGCTAATTCACCCGGATGGTATTTTATCGGTATTTTGCTCAATGGTATTTCCCGTTCATTGATCGAACCCGCGAGCAAGGCGGTGATCAGCGATATTCTCCATGACAGGCAAGAACGAGAGCGCGCGCTGAACATCCGTTATTTTCTGATGAACGTCGGTGCCGCCCTCGGCCCATTAGTCGGCGTAGCCCTCGGGCTGACGGCGCAAAAAGCCACATTCTTCGTCACCGCGCTATCGTTCCTTTGCTACCTTATACTGGTGCTCGTGGTGTTCAAGCCAGGGTATGGTAAAGATACACGCAACGCCACCTTCTCGTTCCTTGGTTCATTGCGGATCATCTGGAATGATCAGGCGTTCAAAGTTCTGGTGGTCGCCAACATTTTGGTGATGCTGGTCTATGGGCAAATTGACGTGACGCTGCCGCAATATCTCATGATCAGCAAGGTACACAGCCCAGAATACCTACTCAGCGTGCTGATATTCGTCAACGCGGCCACGGTGATAACGCTGCAGTATTTCACCGAGCGCTTTACCCGCAACATGACGATAGCACTGAAAACCAGCTTGGGCGTGTTTTTCCTCGCGCTTTCGCAGATTGTCTTTCTGCTAGTTTCGAGTGAAAGCTGGGGGCTGTGGCTTGTTGCGATGTTCTTGCTCAGCCTCGGCGAAGTGATCCTTTTCCCGACGCTCAATATACAAATTGATCGTATGGCGCCAGCCAACCTTAAAGGCGCTTATTTCGGCGCCGCCACGTTTTACGAGTTCGGCCTGGCGTTGGCACCATTTATCGGCGGTTTTCTACTGCAACAAGGTGGTGGTAGTGCATTGTATGCCGTGATGTTCTTCTTATGCATCGGCGTTATCGTTCTTTATTCTATTTCAGAAAGAATATCTGAAAAAAGAACGCTCACCGCCTGATACCATTAACAATGTTATTAAGGCCGTCCCTTCATTTTTAAATTTGAAGGGGCGGGTTTATCGTGAACCAAATAACAGTAAAAATAACGCCCCCCTATTAGCAAACATTCACCGAGGGCGGATTGACATGAAAAATGAGGCGATCGCCTTTTGCCCCTCCTTTGCCTCTTGCATGATCCCCCTGTGAGGCATGCTATTCTGCATGAGCAAACACCATTCGGCACCGGTAGTGCCACCTCTCACTCTTGAACAGGTCCACAAGCTACTGAACCGCATTACCGAGTTTGAGGACCGCGCGGCAACTCCCCCAAGCCGCCATCCAGGGCGCCACCGGCTCGCAAGGACCCGCACCGGAAACGCCACCCTCACAACGCCCGTCTGTCCGGAGAGTCTAATTTCATTATCCGGCGTCGGATTGAACCTGCTGTGGTGGCAAGGTGTTGGCGCATGCCAAGCCTTACCCGATGCGTCAACACGGCTGAGGCAATTCTGCCCGACACGGAGAACGATGCCCACATGGACTCCAACCAGCTAAACTACATCACCCTGCAAAAGTGATCAGTTTCATCAAAATATCAGCAATATACAGCAGCAGCTTAAACAACACTTCGGTCTGAGTTTCAGTCTCGGCGCCATCAGCAAGGTACAAAAATGGGTCTGCGGCATGCTGACCTCCACTCATCAGGCCATCAAGCAGCAGGAGCTGTCTGCCTCTCTCACCCACGCCGACGAGACCCAGAATCAACGTGGCGTTGAACGGCATTGGATGTGGATGACCCTAGGGTTTGGCCTATAGCGTGGCAAGGAGGCCACTCGCCGGCTGATGGGCCAGGAGCCAACGGGCATGATAGTGACGAACCTGTATTCCGCTTATCGGTTCGTTCCCCCAGGCCAACGCCAGCTGTGCAGGTCGTATCATGTAACCGCCATAGCCAACAGCAGTGAGTCTGTCAATCAGTCCATCTGTGCCAAACTGGTACTGCTGACCAATAGCGTGTTCCGTATACGCCTTCGCTGGGAGAGCGGCATCCTGAGCAAGAAGCACTCTCTTCGCAGGCTTAGACGCTGCCGGTTTATTATCAAGAATGATGAGATGGTATGGTGGCTCATGAGTGATGACGACATCGCATTGACGAACAGCGAGGCGGAGTATGCCTAGCGTGGCTATGTGCTATGGCGCTGTCCACAAGAATGGCTGCGAGCCGTGGTCAGAGCCTGCATCGAGAAGACGAACTACCCTATACATCAACCACCAGTCGGTGAACGCCCCCTATAATGGTTATTATTTAAGCGGATGATTCATTTGATACCAAAAAACTTAATAAATCCATTTACAGAAGTGTTTATTAGATGTTATAAATTCATTCATTGCAGGCGTGTAGCTCAGTGGTAGAGCGCTGTGTCATACATCACAGAGGTCATCTGGTTCGATTCCGGTCACGCCAACCAATATCAAATACATTATTTTTCCTGCTATCTCCCTGTTATTATTTTTTCACCGAACGGTATTGGAGATTATTTATATATTCCTTCCTGCCGTTATTTCCCATCATCCCGCTGCGCCATCCGGTAAAGTGCCTCATTAATTAGGAACGGCACGAAAATTTTCTACTCTTAGCCATCCCCTCGGCGTTGTTTCCCAAATCATGATGGTTCATGCGAAACTTATGGCGCTCTCGGTGATCTGATCACCAAATCCCTCTTCAAATCAGCATCATGGGCAAGTCGCTTCACGCCATATCCAACTGGCCACAGTACAACCGTTCCCTGGTCAAACGCGGCTCGCTAACGTTCTGGGTTGATGAGAATGTCGTTCATAACTGGTTCCATCAAGAACATCATGGCCGACGGGGACGAAGCGCCCTCTACACCGACCAGACCATCTGTACCTTTCTCATGCTCAAGGGCATTTTCAACCTCTCCCTGCGGGCGACACAGGGCCTGCTCGACTCGCTGTTTGATCTGATGAATGTGCCGCTGTGTGCCCCCGACTACAGCTGTGTCAGCAAGCGCGCCAGTACCGTGAAGGTGGCATACCGCCAGCCACCCAAGGGCAAGGTGACCGATTTGGTTATCGATTCCACCGGCTTGAAAGTGTTTGGCGAGGGTCAATGGAAGGTCAGAAAGCATGGCCATGACAAGCGCCGGGTCTGGCGCAAATTGCATCTGGCTGTGGATCCGGCGACCCACGACATCGTGGCAGCCGAGGCCTCGTTGGAAAATGTTCATGATGCCGAGGTGTTGCCGACCCTGTTCAATCCGCTACGCCGAGCCCTTGGGACCGTGTATGCCGATGGCGCATATGACACCAAGGCCTGCCATAAACTGATAAAGCGCAAAGGAGCCAAGGCTTGTATTCCGCCGCGCAAGAATGCCGGTTTATGGGAAGAGGGGCATCCACGTAATGAAGCGGTTCTGGTGATGCGCAAGGAGGGGCTGACCCACTGGAAGCAGCAGTCCGGGTATCATCGGCGCTCATTGGCCGAGACGGCGATGTATAGGTTCAAACAATTGATGACGGGAAAAATCAGTCTACGTAACTACAACGGACAAGTGGGAGAGATCATGGCCTACGTGTGTGCGATGAACAAACTGAATGCCCTTGGGCTGCCTGTTAGAAAGCCCCAAGTGTAGCTATCACCTGGGGATGGGGAAGTTGTGGCCTAATCGCTGATTTGGGCAACAACGCCCATTTATGCAAACAGCAATTGTGTCAGGTAACCCACCGCCATCTGAGTACATAATCTTCATTACACAACCCACCTGGCAGCTCTTGCAACCAACTTACAGCACTGCCAGGTGTTGCCTAGCCTCAAACTACTGCCCCAACTCTGTACAGCTTGCTGACAAGCAATTGGATCGCTTCAAATGACACCACTTGCGACAGTGGGATGATAGACTTTTTGGGGCTCAATTGGTTTTTTTTAGATTTTTTTCATTTTCTGCGAACCGCTTTGCTCACTAAGCCCCTCTTATCAAGTAAGGGAGCGATTCAGCACTCTTGCAATCGAAGGAGACGGACATGTTCTATGTAAAGAATGTCCCAAACTGGGAGCGAGTATTGCGCATCATTTTGGGCATCATGGCGCTCGTGTTTGCAGTGATGAGCTGGGGTAAATAAGACCTTGCTGTTGCAGCAGGAGTAATGAGTGCCATCCTTTCCATGACTGGCCTGAAGGGTTTCTGCCCTATGTGTGCCATGGTTGGCCGTAAACTCGACAAAAGGAACTGAGCCATGACACATGGCATGATGGAAAAAGAGGATCTCATTCTGTCCGCGCAGACAGGAGATCATGCGGCGATTGGATTTGACCCCATAGGTCCAGACACTTTTTCCCGCTTAGGGCTGTGAT
>NZ_CAWNYS010000247.1:0-3229 GCF_963878295.1 Aeromonas sp. HMWF014
CTTCGGGTTATGAGCCCGACGAGCTACCGAGCTGCTCCACCCCGCGTCCGTATTTTTCCGACCTAGCTGAGCAGTAGCCAGTTCGAATTCTCTTTATCTTCAATGCGTTAATCGGCGTTGTTGACTCAGATATTCAGATGGTTGCGGGGGCCGGATTTGAACCGACGACCTTCGGGTTATGAGCCCGACGAGCTACCGAGCTGCTCCACCCCGCGTCCGAATTGTACTGCCTTTATCACCGCGCACTACCGAGCAGAGGTAGTTTGCTGTCTTTACGTTCACCGCTTGGCATCAGCCTCGCCATGAGCACAAATAGTTGGTTGCGGGGGCCAGATTTGAACTGACGACCTTCGGGTTATGAGCCCGACGAGCTACCGAGCTGCTCCACCCCGCGTCTGAGGTCGCCAATAATAGGCGCCAGCGCTCAGATTGCAAGTAAATATCCTAAAAAAACTTCATTCGTAGGTTAAAGCGGCACAAATTGAAGGATTTTGCAACAGAGCGCTGTTATTTCAGACAAGCAGGTTTGGGGCCAGCATGGCGCACTACACTGAATTGGATTGTGACTCCTCCTTTTGGGTAGGTTTATCATGCGTATATCCGCCGGTCATTGCCGTCAATTGGGGGCCACGCCCGAGCACGACGGCGTCAATTTTGCTATCTGGGCCCGCCTGGCCAGTCGGGTCGAACTGCTGCTGTTCGCCAGTGCCGACGATACCACCCCAGAGGTGATCCCTTTGTCACCCCGTCTCAACCGTACCGCTTACTACTGGCACATCCATATAGAAGGCATACCACTGGGTCAACGTTACGCCTATCGCATTCAGGGTCCGTGGCGTCCCTACTACGGCACCCGCTTCGATGCGGACAAGGTGCTGCTGGACCCCTATGGTCGCAGCATTGAGCTGGGGCCGACTTACGACCGCAGGGCTGCGGCCCGCCCCGGCAGCAACCTGGCGGAATGTGCCAAGAACCGGGTGGTGGATACCCGTGACTACGACTGGGAGGGTGACAAGCTACCCGCTCACTCCCTCTCCCGTTCGGTGATCTACGAACTGCATCTGGGGGGATTTACCAAGTCGCCGAGCTCCGGCGTGGCCCCTGCGCTGCGCGGCACCTATCTTGGCCTCATCGACAAGATCCCCTACCTGCAATCCCTCGGCATCACCGCCGTCGAGCTGCTGCCGGTGTTCCAGTTCGATCCCCAGGATGCCCCCAAGGGGCTCTCCAACTACTGGGGTTACAGCCCGATGTCGTTTTTTGCCCCCCACGCCCAATATGCCAGCGGCCCTGATCCGCTCACCGAGTTTCGTGACATGGTCAAGGCGCTGCACAGGGCCAATATCGAGGTGATCCTAGACGTGGTTTACAACCACACGGCCGAGGGTGGGGGCGATGGCCCCACCTTCTCGTTTCGCGGCATAGACAACGAGGTCTACTACATCCTCGACAGCAATCAGCAGGACACCAACTATTCGGGCTGCGGCAACACGTTCAACGGCGCCCATCCGGTGGTGCTGCGCATGATCATGGACAGCCTCCACTTCTGGCGCCAGGAGATGCACGTGGACGGCTTTCGATTCGATCTGGCCGCCATCTTGTCACGAGATGAATCCGGCATGCCCCAAGCCAATGCGCCGACCCTGCGCACCATAGACACGGATCCCCGCATCGCCGATATTAAGCTCATCGCCGAGGCTTGGGATGCCGGGGGACTCTATCAGGTGGGCAGCCTGGCTGGCGCCCGCTGGCGTGAGTGGAACGGCCAGTTCAGGGACGATGTGCGCCACTTCCTGCGCGGGGATGACAACGCCATCGCCACCTTCGTGGATCGACTGTGCGGCAGCCCGGACATCTACCACTATCACCACGCCGATCCGGAGAAGAGCATCAACTTCGTCACCTGCCATGACGGCTTCACCCTGTGGGACTGGGCCAGCCATGACCACAAGCACAACGAGGCCAACGGTGAAGAGAACCGGGACGGCTGCGATCACAACTTCAGCTGGAACCATGGCCAGGAGGGGCCGACCGAGGATCCCCAGATCAATGCCCTGCGGGTGCGTCAGGCCAAGAACATGATGGTGGCGACCCTGCTGTCGGTAGGCTCCCCCATGCTGCTGATGGGAGACGAGGTGCTGTGTACCCAGCACGGCAACAACAACGGCTACTGCCAGGACAACGAAACCTGCTGGATGAACTGGCAGCCCAGCGTCATGGGACAGGAGATGTTCCGCTTCATGAAGGAGCTGATCCAGTATCGCAAGCACCTGTTCCAACGACCCGAGCAGGAGAGCATGCCACTGTCGCTGACCGAGATCCTGCGGCACAGTGAGATCTGCTGGCACGGGGTCAATGCCGCCCAGCCAGACTTCAGCCCCCACTCCCACGCCATCGCCATGTCGGCGCTCTCCAGCGAAGCCAAGCTGGCGCTCTATGTATTGTTTAACGCCTACTGGGAGCCACTCACCTTTAACCTGCCAAGCCCACCCAAGGGGGTGGGTGGCTACTGGCGCCGGATCCTGGATACCGCCCTGCCCTCACCCCATGACATCTGTACTTTCGGTATGCCGCTGGAGGGGCTGACCCGGGAATACCTGGCCCAACCGCGCAGCAGCTGCCTCTTTATCTGCGGGGCCGACGACTTCTACTAGGCCCGGGTTACAGCCAACAAAAAGCCCCCCTGACAGACTCAGCGGGGCTTTTTTCATTCATGCGGCGCCTGCTCAGGCCAGCTGGTGCAGCACGCTGGTCGCCGCTATCTGGGCTATGATGAGGCCGCACAGGGCGGTGGAGACCACCACGGGCGCCGTCTCCCGCTGTAGATAGATGGGGCTGAACCAGAGCAGCAGGGCCGCAATCAGCAAGATGGTCTGGGTCAGCACACCGGGGATCAAGGCATCCAGCCCCGCGCCACTGCCCTGCCATCCCACCAACACCGCCAGCCAGAGCAGGCTCAGAATGGCAGCCACCAGCCCGGCCAAGGGCAGCAGCAAGTTGAAGGCCTGCAAGCGGTGACGCGCCCGCAGCAGCATCAGGTGCGCGAAGGCCGCCCCCAACACTATCATCTGCAGCAGGCCGCTCAGCCAGCCCTGTATTTGCAGCAAGCCAACGCCATAGACCAGCAGCGGCATGGCAGGCAACCAGAGCAGGGTGGACGGGATGGCACGCTTGCCCTCCAGCCGGGATTGGGCCAGCGACAGCACTATCCCCAGGATCAGGGCAGCAC
>NZ_CAWNYS010000248.1:0-5700 GCF_963878295.1 Aeromonas sp. HMWF014
CCACCGGGATCAGGGGAAGACGATGAGACCGAGTTGTTCGAGCAACCCCTGCTGCTGCTCTTCATTGATCTGCACCCCATCCAGATTGACCCGACGCAGATCCAGCCCGGGCAGGTCGCACTGGCGCAAATCGCAGCCCTGCAGGTTGAAACTGGTCCACTCTATCTGGCCAAACGCTGAGCCGCTCAGATCGGAGCCGGCCAGCGAAGCACCCAGCAGGCTGGCTCCCTGCCAGCGATTGCCGGTCAGCTCGCAGCGCTCCAGCACACAGCCATCGAAGTTGGCGTAGCTGAAGTTATTGCCCGTAAGATGCGCTTCGCAGAAGTAGCTCTTGATGGTGATCTGGTTGGCGAAGCTGGCTCGGGCGAAGTTGATGCCCATGGCCTGGCAGTCACGCATCTCCAGCCCCAGACACTGGCTGCGGCCAAGATCCGCCAGGGTCAAATCACAGCGAAGGAAACTGGCCTCCCGCAGATCGCAGCCCTGCAGCTGGCAGCCCAGCTCGCGCTCCCGCTCGTAAAAACTGCAGTCGACGAAGCGGCTCTCGCTCAAATCCAACCAGGAGAAGTTGCAGTCGATAAAGCGGCACTCCGTGAAACACTCTCCCGCCACATCCTGCTGCTCGAAACGCGTCCCCTCGAAGCACTTGCCCTTGATCATGCGAATAGTCTCCTGCCGATGGCGTCATATGCTGACTTTGTTAAACAAAAACGGTAATGTTACCTGTAACATTTTTGCCGGATCCCGAGATGAACGATACCCGAAAGCGCCGCCCTACCCTGCAGGACATAGCCAACCTGACCGGGGTCACCAAGATGACCGTCAGCCGCTACCTGCGCGATCCACAGGCCGTGGCCGAGGGCACCCGTGAGCGGATCGCCGCCGCAGTGGAGGAACAGGGCTACATCCCCAACCGGGCACCGGACATTCTTTCCAACGCCACCAGCAGGGCGATCGGCATCCTGATCCCCTCGCTCTCCAACCAGGTCTTTTCCGCCGTGGTGCACGGCATTGAGTCAGTGACCCGGCCTGCCGGCTACCAGACCCTGCTCGCTCACTACGGCTACAGCCCGGAACGGGAAGAGGAGCAGGTGGCCTCCCTGCTCTCCTATCACGTGGACGGCCTGATCCTTTCAGACAGCCAGCATACCGAGCGCACCCGCAAGATGATCGCCACCGCCGGCATTCCGGTAGTGGAAACCATGGATCTGCCGCAAGCCCCCATCGACATGGTGGTCGGCATGGATCATAGAGCCGCCGCCCGGGCCATGGTAACAGAGATGCTGCGCCGGGGCCGACGCAAGGTGGTCTATCTCGGCGCGCGGCTCGACGTGCGCACCCAGCTGCGGATGGAGGGTTACTATCAGGCGATGAGCGACGTCGGCCTCACCGGCCAGCATCTGCTAACCGAGCAATCTTCCAGCTTCACCCTGGGTGGCCAGCTGCTGGATCAGGCGCTGGTGCGCTATCCCGACCTCGACGGTCTCTTCTGTACCAACGATGACCTGGCGGTGGGCGCCCTGCTGCAATGTCAGGCCAAGTGGATCCCTGTGCCCCAGCAGATCGCCATTGCCGGGTGCAATGCCCTCGACATTGGCCACGCCATGACCCCCAAGCTGGCCAGTATCGCCACCCCGCGGGAAGCGATCGGCCGCGAAGCGGCGACCATGCTGCTGGCTCGCCTCAGCGGCCAGCCCCTGCCCGACACCCGCAAGGATATAGGTTTCTCCCTCTATGAGGGGGAAAGCCTGAGTTAACCTCTTCCCGAGCGGCGGCAAGCGGCATCATCCGACCCGGACACCCTGCTGGCCACCCGCAGGCGCCTTTTTCCCATTTATCCCGATAACAGAACAGGCCACCCGAGGGTGGCCTGTCTGGTTTTTCTGCACAACTGATGCTTAGCGTTTAACCATTTCAACCGCTTCGCGGGAGAGGCGGGCCACCTCTTCCCAGTTGCCGCTCTTGACCACATCGGCTGGCAGCATCCAGGAGCCGCCAACAGTGGCCACGCACTTGAGCGCCAGATAGTCGGCCACGTTTTTCGGGCCGATACCGCCGGTGGGGCAGAACTTCACCTGGGGCAGCGGAGCGGCAATGGCGGAGAGCGCCTTGGTGCCGCCGTTCGCTTCAGCCGGGAAGAACTTCAGGTGGTCGTAGCCCGCTTCCAGCGCCTGCATCACCTCGGAAGGCGTGGCAACACCCGGGATCAGCGGCGCGGTACTCTTGGCCGCGTGGGCCAGCAGCGCCGGAGTCATACCCGGGGAGATGACGAAGCGGGCACCGGCGGCGACGGCCGCGTCAAACTGCGCGCAGTTGAGCACGGTACCGGCACCGACCATGGCGTCCGGCATCGCCTTGGCGATGAGGGCGATGGCGTCGAGCGCCACCGGGGTGCGCAGGGTGATTTCGAACACCGAGATGCCGCCAGCCTGCAGCGCCTTGGCCATCGGCAGGGTCTGATCCAAGTCGCTTATGACCATCACGGGCACCAGCGGAGAGGCGGCAAACACCTCGGCAGGGGTCACTTTCCAGTTCTGCATAACTCTTCCTTAATCAAAGATGGTGGCGCCGCACTCGGCGCTCGATACCGCGCGACGCATCACGCTGAACAGTTCACGGCCCCACCCCTCTTGTTCCAGAGTGAGGTCAATCTCGGCCTGGGTACGGCCACTCAAATCGGTCAGGCAGTCGAGACGACCTGTCACCGCGTCCACCCGCAGCAGATCGCCATCTTGCAGCAGACCAATAGCCCCGCCGTGCAAGGCTTCCGGGGTGACGTGGATGGCGGCCGGGATCTTGCCGGAGGCACCGGAGAGACGGCCATCGGTGACCAACGCTACCTTGTGACCGGCCTTCTGCAGGTTGCCGAGCACCGGCATCAGCTTGTGCAGCTCCGGCATGCCGTTGGCGGCCGGGCCATTGTGACGCACCACGATAACGGCGTCCTGATTGAGATCACCCGCCTTGTAGGCCGCTTCCACCGCATGCTGGGAAGAGAAGACCCGGGCCGGGGCTTCAATCACCCGATACTCGGGGGCGACGGCAGAGACCTTGACCACGGCGCGACCCAGATTGCCCACCAGCAGCTTGGTGCCGCCGGTGGCCTGGAATACGCTGCCAGAGGGGGAGAGCACGCTCGCATCGCTGCTTTCGCCCACCAGCTGCCACACCAGCTTGCCATCGACCAACGCCGGACGGCTGAGGTAATCCTGCATCTCGCCAAACACCGGAGTGGCATCCATGTGGATCAGCCCCTCTTGCGCCAGACGGCGCATCAGGCCGGGCACGCCGCCCGCCTGTTCGAAGGCGTTCACATCAGCCGGGCCATTCGGGTACATGCGCACCAGCAGCGGCACCACGTCCGAGAGATCGCTGATGTCGTCCCAGGTCAGGTGCAGGCCGGCGGCCCGTGCCAACGCCACCATGTGGATGCTGTGGTTGGTGCTGCCGCCAGAGGCGAGCAGGGCCACCAGACCATTGACCAGGGCACGCTCGTCCAGCACCTCGCTCAAGGGGCGGTAGGCGGGAGAGCCCGGGATCATGGCGCTGATGCGGCGGGCAGCCTCTTCGGTGAGAGCGTGGCGCAACTCGCTGTGAGGATGGACGAAGGCAGAGCCCGGCAGCATCAGGCCCATGGCCTCGAACACCAGCTGGTTGGTGTTGGCGGTGCCGTAGAAGGTACAGGTGCCCGGTGCATGGTAGGCACCGCACTCCATCTCCAGCAGGGCGTCGCGACCCACTTCACCGGCGGCGTACTGCTGGCGCACCTTCACCTTGTCATCATTGCTGATGCCGCTGGCCATGGGGCCCGCCGGCACGAAGGCGGTGGGCAGGTGCGCGTGGGAGAGCGCCCCCATGATCTGGCCCGGGGCTATCTTGTCGCAGATGCCGAGCAGCAGGGTGGCGTCGAAGGTGTTGTGAGAGAGCGACAGCGCGGTCGCCTGAGCAATGAGATCGCGGGAAAACAGGGACATGTCCATCCCCGGCTGACCCTGAGTCACACCATCACACATGGCCGGTACGCCACCCGCCACCTGAGCGCTGTGGCCCAGTTCGGCCAGTGCCGCCTTGATGATGTCCGGGTAGCCCTGATAGGGCTGATGGGCGCTCAGCATGTCGTTGTAGGCAGTGACGATGCCGACGTTGGCGCGGGTCATGTCGAGGATGCGACCCTTCTCGTCACTGCTGCAGGCAGCCACGGCGTGCGCCAGGTTGCCACAGGCCAGCGCGGCGCGGGTCTTGCCCTGCTCTGCCTGACGCTGGATACGGGCCAGAAAAGCCTGGCGACGGGCGGCACTGCGCTCGCGAATGCGGGCGGTGACGCTGGAAATAACCTGATGGATCATTGGGCTTGCTCCAATGCTGTGACGGCCCTATCAACCACCTGTTCGAAGGTGCCGTCTATGTCGATGTGGAATACACCGGCCTCGCCATCCGGGCGCTCCAGGGTATCGAACTGACTTTGTACCATGGTTTCCCGCATGAAATGGCCCTTCCGTGCCCGCATCCGTTCGAGGATAAGCGGCTGATCACCATCCAGAAACAGGAAATGCACTGAGTCATTGCCCTCGCGGATCTGGTCACGGTACTGCTTCTTGAGGGCCGAGCAGACGATGACGCCCACCTCGTTCTTCTGCTCCAGGCTGTAAGCCGCGTCGCGGATCCGCTCCAGCCAGGGGGCGCGATCCTCGTCGTTGAGGGGCTTGCCGCCAGCCATCTTCTGGATGTTGGCCTTGGGATGCAGATCATCACCATCGATGAACTTGGCCCCCAATGCCTGGGCCACCTTGAGGCCAACGCTGGACTTGCCGCTACCACACACACCCATCACAATAATGCTCTTGCCCGCCATTGTTTGACCTCTATCCCATTTTTCAAAAATCGTGCTGCTGATGGGTTCTAACTTATCACGTTACCGGTAACATGTTACCGGTAACAACAAGAAATGTGAAGTCTGCCACAGACTGAGCGAACTCACAGTCACCTGGGCAAGCGAGCTTGAGCCCTGGCCATAAATCTAAATAAATCATAAAGATATGGTCTGCCAACGGATCGGCAGGGTGTCGATACTGAATCTGGAACAAGGAACGCACAACAATGTCTGACCTATCCCTGATCATGACGGCCGCCGGCTCCATAGTGCTGCTGCTCTTTCTGGTGATGAAGGCCCGCCTGCACGCGGTCGTCTCCCTCATTCTGGTCTCCATGGTGGCTGGCCTCGCCGCCGGCATGAACCCGGCCGAGATCGCCAACACCATCCAGAAAGGGATGGGCGGCACCCTGGGTTTCGTGGCCGTGGTGGTGGCGCTGGGCGCCATGTTCGGCAAGGTGATGGAAGTCACCGGCGCCCTCGACCGAGTGGCCCATACCCTGCTCGGTACCTTTGGCGTCAAGCGCGCCAACTGGGCCATGTCACTGACCGGCTTCATATGCGCCCTTCCGCTCTTCTTCGACGTGGCCGTGGTGCTGCTGATCGGGGTGGCCTTTGCCATCGTCCGCCGTGGCGGCGGCAGCGTGGTGAAGATAGGCATAGCGCTGCTGGCAGGCATCGCAACCTGCCAGGCGTTCCTTATTCCGGCGCCGGGCCCCATTCTGGTGGCATCTCAGCTGGGGGCCGATTTTGGCTACATGATACTGTTCGGTCTGATCGCCGCCGTACCAGCCCTGATCCTGGCGGGACCACTGTTCGGGGAACTGATC
>NZ_CAWNYS010000249.1:0-5228 GCF_963878295.1 Aeromonas sp. HMWF014
ATCCAGTTCAAAGTTGCGGGTCGCCTCCTTGCGGGAGCGGCCAGAAGCCGCGGCGCTGGCACCATCAGCTGCGGCGGTCTGCTCGGGAATGTTGGAGGCGGCAGGCGGCTGGTTGGAGAGGGCACCTGGTATACCACCGCCGCCATTGGCGCTGTTCTCTTCCAGGGTCATCTCGGAGCGCACGGCCGGCAGGTCCGGGTTGAAGGTCCTGCGGGTCTGTTCCTGCTGGGAGAAATCGAGGGAGAGGTCGACCTCCGCCGTATAATTGTCGGCGCCAAGCACGGGGATCAGAATGGCGTCAATTTTTTGTTTGTACTCCACCTCCTGCCTCTGCTGCATCGCAAACTCCTTGCGAGTCTGGGCAGAGATGGGATCCTGGGAACCCGAGTTGAGCAAGCGGCCGTTCTGATCGGTCACGGTGACACGAGTCGGCTCGAGGCCATGCACGGCAGAGGCGACCATGTCGACGATGGAGTCCACTTCCCCCTGGCCGAGGGCGTTGCCCTTGAGGCTCAGCACCACAGTCGCACTGGGCCTGCGCTCGTTGCGAGCGAACACGTTGTCCTTGGGAATTGCCAACAGCACCTGGGCCTTGGCCACGTTCTGGAACTGCTCGATGGCGCTCGCCAGCTGACGCTCGCGGCTCAGTTTGAGGCGCTCCGTCTCCATGCGCTGGCTGACGCCAAAGCTGGAGTCCTTGAGCAGAATGGACTCGCCATCGTTGCTGGCATCGGTATTGCTGGCAAGGCCGGCACGAGTCAGGCGCAGGCGGATATCCGCATATCTTTCGGCTCTAACCAGCACGCTCTTGCCATCCACCTCATAGGGGATCCGCTGCTGATCGAGGAAATCGAGGGTCTTGACCAACTCCTGGGTGGTAAAGGTGCCGAGGGGACGCATGTCCGGCTCCTTGCCCCACAGCAGGATAAACACCGCAATGGCCAGACAGATGGCAAGCCCCAGGATCAGGGTGATTTGCCGCAGCACATCGGTGTTGGACAGGAAGCCGAGTGCGGAACTCTTCTGCTCATTCTCATCGAGGGCGGCAGTGCCCTCATCGTTCATCAGCAGGTCGCCGTTTTGGTCATTAGCCACGATTTATGTCCTTATTGCTGACATCTTCATGATGTTCAGTAATCACTTATACCGGCATGTTCATGATGGTCTTGTAGGCATCGACCATCTTGTTGCGCACCTGTACCGTTGCTTCGAAAGCAATAGAGGATTTTTGGCCGGCGATCATCACATCGGACAGATCGACTGACTTGTCGCCCATATCGAAACGGGTACGCAGATCATTGGCCGCGCCTTGCAGCTCGTTGACGTTGCCGAGCGCCTGCTGCAGCAACTGACCAAAGTCAGAAGTGACCTCACGGCCGGGCTGTGCCAGCGGCGTGGCACCCGCTTCGATCTTGAGTGCCTGCATCTCTTGCATCAGGCTGCTTGCACTAATTTCCATATCTCATCCCCAGACAAATCATTGACGCTGGCATCCAATAAGCAATTAGAGTGCCAAGACACTTAGAGTGTGGTGAGAATGAGTGGCCAGACCAGGATAGGCGGGTTCGACAAGTGCCAGTGGCTCTGATTAAATCCGGCGCAGGTGCCTAATGCAAGTCAGTTAAGATAGTTTGAGTCCCAACCCGCGAGGTATAAGGGCTAAAGAGTGAGGGAGGCATGATGCCTCCCTCTTTTTTTATTGAGTACCAGTCAGGGCAAAGGTGTCAGCCCTATTGAGGCGTTCACCCAGGCACCGTTCCCGTTATTCAAAATTAAGAACATTTAGTCACATAAAATGATTAACTAACTGACATTGCCGCCATGCGGGCCTTGATAGACAGATGATGGTAACGCCATTACCTGCTTTGATCAGCCGATAACGACACCGTTACCGGCTCTTTTCCGTCAGATCCTCATCTATCCAGTATTTGGATCCCGAGATGTTGGCATCGAGCAGCAAGCCCTTCTCGCCGATCTGGTAGATGGCCATGCCGCCGTTGTATTTGGCGGTCAGCTCGGCGCTCTCTTTGCCTGCCACCACGCCCACTTCCGAGGTGGCTTCCCAGCCCTGGGTCACAAAGGCATCGAATCTGGCCTTGTCTTCAAACAGGATCACCTGCTGATAGAACTTGCCCCCGATCCCGGCCGCAAGCCCCGCGCCAAACATCTTCATATAGGTGTATTCGCCACTGTTACGATTGACCGCGACGCCAGCCCCCTGGTTGGTATGGAGCATCAGGGAGAATTTGCGCGAATCGAACACCGCATAGCCATAGGCCTTGTCAAACAACAACTTGGCGGAAGGCTGCTCGTTGAACAGTCGCACCAGCGCAGTATCGGCCATGGTATTGAGCGCCACCCTTGCCTCTTGCGCCGTCTTGGGATTCAACATCTCGTCAAGCTTCTTGTCAGCGACCTTCAGCCACTCCTTGCCGGTCGCTATGCTCTTGTCAGTCCAGACTCCGGCAGTATTGAACGCCTCCTCCCCCCAGGCCGAGATGGAGGCCCAGCTCTTCTTGGAGAAGTCACTGACATCCTGCCACACCTCCTTGCCTGTTTCGCTCACCGCGGTACCAAGATCGGAGGCGGCAGCCTTCAGCTTCGCCCAATCGGCCAGACCGGGGGTCGACGCCAGTGCCAGCGTCGTTGCAATCACCAGGAATCGAATTTTCATGCTGCTATCTACCCTCTGTGATGAGTCGATAGTCACAGTAGCAGATTTGGATGAAGCCGGATAAGGCGGTGCTCACGGCGCGGTCAACGAGTGACGCGGCCCTGGCAGCTACACCTGTGCACGAGGGCGCCAGGCGCCCTCGTGGTCATTATCATGTCTGCGCTACGCCTGAGCGCGGGTACTACTTGAGGCGCTTGCCACTTTCATCCACCACCTGCTCGCCATCCTCCTTGGCGAAGTCCCCTTGTTGCCGGGAGGGCAGAATATCGAGCACCAGTTCCGACGGACGGCACAATTTGGTGCCAAGGGGCGTCACGACGATGGGACGGTTGATAAGGATCGGATGGGCCAACATGGCATCGATAAGCGATTCATCGCTGAAGCGATCTTCCGCCAGCCCGAGCGCCTCGTAGGGGGGCACGTTCTTGCGCAGCAGCTCGCGCACCGGCATGCCCATGGCGGCGATCAGCGTCACCAGCTGCTCGCGGGAGGGGGGCGTCTCCAGATAGTGGATCACGGTGGGCTCCACGCCGCTGTTGCGAATGAGCTCCAGGGTGTTGCGGGAGGTGCCACATTCCGGGTTGTGATAGATGGTGATTGCACTCATTTACGTGTCTCTCATTAATCAAGTGAATAGAAAATGGATAGCATCAGTTAGCGGCCATCTGTTAACGGCTCAGCCCCGCCTCGTACCAGGGTTTGCTGGCGTTGACGACGCGCACCACCAGCAGCATGACAGGCACCTCGATCAGCACGCCGACCACGGTGGCGAGCGCGGCGCCAGAGTGAAAGCCGAACAGGCTGATGGCGGCGGCCACCGCCAGCTCGAAGAAGTTGGAGGCACCGATCAGGGCAGAGGGGCCGGCAACCGAGTGCTTCTCCCCCACCTTGCGGTTGAGCCAGTAAGCCAATCCTGAGTTGAACAGCACCTGGATCAGGATCGGCACCGCCAACAGGGCGATGACCAGCGGCTGCTCTATGATGGCGTTGCCCTGAAAGGCGAACAGCAGCACCAGGGTGAGCAAAAGGGCCGCCACCGACCAGGGTTGGATACGGGTCATGACACCATCGAAACTGTCCTGCCCCTTTCGCAGCAACGCCTTGCGCAGCAGCTGGGCAATGATGACCGGAATGACGATATAGAGCACCACAGAGGTGAGCAGGGTATCCCACGGCACGACTATGCTGGAGACCCCGAGCAGCAGCGCCACCAGCGGCGCGAAAGCAAACACCATGATGAGGTCGTTCACCGCCACCTGCGACAGGGTGAAGTAAGGATCGCCGTTGGTGAGGCGACTCCAGACAAACACCATGGCGGTGCAAGGGGCCGCCGCCAGCAGGATCAGCCCCGCCACGTAGCTGTCAAGCTGATCCGTCGGCAGCCAGTCGGCAAACAGCACGCGGATAAAAAGCCAGCCGAGGAAGGCCATGGAGAAGGGCTTGACCAGCCAGTTGATAAAGAGGGTGACGCCAATTCCCTTCATGTGGCCCTTCACCTGATGCAGGGCGCCAAAGTCGATCTTGAGCAGCATGGGGATGATCATCACCCAGATAAGCAGCCCCACCGGCAGGTTGACCCTGGCCACCTCCATGGCACCGATCGCCTTGAACAGATCCGGCAACCCCTGCCCGAGGCCAATCCCCACCACAATACAGAGGGCGACCCAGGCGGTCAGATAACGTTCAAAAAAGCCGATGGCAGGCACTGCCTTGGCATCACATATTGCAGACATCACAGCTCCCGATACGGCGCAATCCCGCATCTCACATTTGTTCAAAACAAGGTTCAAAAAAGGTTAAAAACACGGGTTCATAACAAGTTAACGGCATAGCCAAGCCGCCCCGACAGCGGGCCGGGGCGGCAATTCAGTGGTGCTGGCAGAGGCGGCGCAGGGCATCCGGCCCCACCGGTTCCTCGGCGAGCAGCGGCACCACGGCGTAGCGGCTGGCATGCTGCTGCTCGACCGCCTCGATATGGGGCAACTGACGCTCGGCCCGCAGTTGCAGCAACGGCGAGCTGACCGCAGCTTGCTGCAAGCTGTGGTTGATAAGCCAGCCCCAGGGCTCGATGCCGGCGCGGCGCAGATCGGCTTGCAGAGTTGCCGCCTCCTGCACTGGCGTGGGCTCGGGCAGGGTAACGATCAGCACCTTGGTCTGCTTGGGGTCCTGCAACTGCATCATGGGCGTGGTGAAGTGCATCCCCTTGCCGCCCATCTGACGAGCTATCTCCCTGTGGTAGGCGCCGGTGGCGTCGAGCAGCAGCAGGGTGTGGCCGGTGGGGGCGGTATCCATCACCACGAAGCGCTTGCCCGCCTCGCGGATGATGCGCGAGAAGGCCTGAAACACGGCGATCTCCTCGGTGCAGGGGGAGCGCAAGTCCTCCTCCAGCAGTGCCCGCCCCTGCTCGTCCAGCGCGGCCCCCTTGGTGGCCAGCACCTGGGCGCGGTAACGCCCGGTCTCGGCGTGGGGGTCGATGCGGCTCACCTCAAGATGAGGCAAGGCGCCTGCCAGCGTCTCGCTCAGGTGCGCGGCAGGATCCGAGGTGGTGAGGTGC
>NZ_CAWNYS010000250.1:0-14280 GCF_963878295.1 Aeromonas sp. HMWF014
TTTCTTGAATTATCAAGATGCAACAAAATGGGCAGATGAAATGGAATTTGTTGTTGGGCAGCAAACAGTATTTAATTTTGCTCCTCTGTCATTTGCGCAGTGTGCAACTTGGAAAGATTTTTTTGATTTTATTTAAATTTTAATGGTGTTGAGGTTGGTATGTTTAACAATAAAGTGCTTTTGATCACTGGCGGCACAGGCTCTTTCGGTAATGCTGTGCTACGTCGTTTTTTAAATACCGATATTAAAGAGATCCGCATCTTCTCCCGTGATGAGAAGAAACAGGACGATATGCGTAAATTCTTTAAGTCGGACAAACTTAAATTTTATATCGGTGATGTACGCGATTACCAGAGCGTGACCAATGCCATGCGTGGGGTGGATTATGTTTACCACGCGGCAGCGTTAAAGCAGGTGCCATCTTGTGAGTTCTATCCACTGGAAGCGGTAAAAACTAACGTGCTGGGTACTGAGAATGTGCTGGAAGCTGCCATCAGTCACGGGGTCGAGCGGGTGGTGTGCTTGAGTACCGATAAAGCGGTTTACCCGATCAATGCCATGGGAATTTCCAAGGCGATGATGGAAAAGGTAATTGTTGCCAAGAGTCGTAACCTGGAACACACCAATACCACCATTTGCTGCACCCGTTATGGCAACGTGATGGCCTCGCGCGGTTCGGTGATCCCGCTATTTATTCGCCAGGTTGTTAATGGCGATGCCATTACCATTACCGACCCGGTGATGACCCGTTTTATGATGACCCTCGATGATGCGGTCGATCTGGTATTGCATGCCTTTGAGCATGGCAAGAATGGCGATATTTTTGTTCAAAAAGCGCCAGCCGCCACTATTGATGTATTGGTAAAAGCCTTGTTGGAGATCCTGAATAAACCAGAGCACCCAGTTAATGTGATTGGTACACGCCACGGCGAGAAGCAGTTTGAAGCACTCTGTAGCCGTGAAGAGATGTTTGTCGCACAGGAGCAGGGACAATACTTCAGAGTGCCTGCCGATAACCGTGATCTTAATTACTCCAAATATTTTGAAGAGGGTGAGCAAGATCTGTCGCAGATTGAAGATTACAACTCTCATAACACCGAGCGCCTCGATGTGGCCGGGATGAAGCAATTGTTGCGCAAGCTCGATTTCATTCGTGAAATCGAAGCCGGTAATCTAATCGTGCCGGAAGGGGTATAACGGTGAATGTGTTAATCTTGGGTGCCACCGGCATGTTGGGTTACAGCCTGTTTAGCAATTTGGCTGACAACTCAGCATTAAACGTCACGGGCACAGTGCGCAGCTTAACCGGCAAGGCGGCTTTTTTTGCGCAGTACCAAAAGCACCTGTTGCAAGGTATTGATGTTACCGATATCGCCAGCCTTGAACAGGCGATTGTCACTACCAAGCCAGAGGTGGTGATCAATTGTATTGGCTTGATTAAGCAGCACGATATTGCCAAGCAGCATGTGGCAGCGATTGAAATCAATGCCCTATTGCCACATCAGTTGGCTACTCTGTGCGACCAATATGGTTCACGGTTGATCCATTTTTCGACCGATTGTGTGTTTGATGGCAAACAAGGCATGTATCAGGAAGCTGATTTGCCCACCGCGACTGATCTCTATGGTAAATCCAAATGCTTGGGTGAAGTTAACTATGGCCGCCACTTAACCTTGCGTACCTCGATCATTGGTCATGAGCTGGATTCCGCCGTGAGCCTGGTTGATTGGTTTTTAAGCCAATGTGGTGCGGTGAAGGGTTTTTCTAAGGCGGTATTTTCTGGTTTGCCGACTTGTTATATTGCCAAGCTGTTGGCCGACAACATTCTGAACAAGCCTGACCTCTGCGGTTTGTATCATCTGTCGGTAGAACCGATTGATAAGCACAGTTTGATCTCATTGGTGGCCGAAATTTATGGCAAGGGTATTGAGATTAATGAGTCAACTCAACTGGTGATCGACCGTTCGCTCGATTCTAGCCGCTTGCGCCAAGCGCTGGATTTGACTGTGCCCAGTTGGCGTGAGTTGATTGAATTTATGCATAACGATTATTTGACAAGGTATGTGCCATGCAAAAACTCAAAGTGATGACCATCGTTGGTACGCGCCCAGAAATTATTCGGCTGTCGCGTACTATCGCCAAGTTGGACGAATTTTGTGACCACACCTTGGTTCATACCGGTCAAAATTACGATTATGAGCTCAATCAAATATTTTTTGATGACTTGGGTATTCGTGCGCCAGATGTGTTTTTAGAGTGTGCCGGTGGCAGTGCTGCTGAAACTATGGCGCAAGTGATCAGCAAGTCAGATAAGGTGTTTGCCGAGTTAAAGCCGGATGCGCTCCTTATTCTGGGGGATACCAACAGTGCCTTGGCGGCCATTTCTGCCAAGCGTAAAAAAATCCCGATTTTCCATATGGAGGCGGGTAATCGTTGCTTTGATTTACGTGTACCAGAAGAGATCAACCGTAAAATTGTGGATCATATTTCTGATGTGAATATGCCCTATAGCGATATTGCGCGCGAATATCTGTTAAACGAAGGGATTAAACCTGATCTTATCGTTAAAACCGGTAGCCCGATGGACGAGGTGCTAGCTTTTTATCAGGACAAAATTCACGCTGCTGATGTGGTATCGCGGCTGTCACTGACTAAGGAAGAATACTTTTTGGTGAGTGTGCACCGTGAAGAGAATGTGGATTCAGATAAAAATATTCACAGTTATGTGAGGGTATTAAACGAGCTTGCAGAAAAATATCAGTATCCGATTATTGTTTCGACCCATCCGCGTACCCGCAAAAAAATTGAAGCATTGAATTTAACTTTCCACCCTTTAGTAAATTTGTTAAAGCCACTTGGTTTTAGTGATTATGTGCGCCTGCAAATGGATGCCAAGGTAGTACTAAGCGATAGCGGTACCATTACGGAAGAGTCATCCATCTTGAACTTCCCTGCCGTCAATATTCGGGAAGCACAAGAGCGCCCAGAAGGGTTTGAAGAAGGGGCGGTGATGTTCACCGGCATGAGTGTTGAACGGATCCTGCAAGCGATTGAAGTTTTGGAGCAGCAACCGCGTGGTGCAACGCGTTTGATCAATAAGGTACAAGATTACATTGCTCCGAATGTATCAGACAAAGTGCTGCGCACCATTTTAAGCTACACAGATTATGTTAATCGAGTTGTGTGGAGAAAGTCGCTGTGAAGATCGCCCTGTTCCCTGATGATTATTTACCTAATAGCACTTTAGTGCATGCCAAAATGTTCCATGAACTGGCATTAGAGCTTAAAAGGCTTGGCCATGAGCCGGTGATAATTACACCCAGCTATGGCAAACAAACTAAACGTCTTCAGGTCGATTATATAGATGGTGTAGAAATATGGCGTTTTCGTAACCCGCCTATGCGGGGGCAGGGCAAGGTTAAAAGAGTGATAAGTGAATCATTGCTATCTCTCAATGCTTTTTTAGCAATTAAAAATGCAAAGGATATATCTTCATTCGAACTATGTGTTAATTATTCGCCAACTATTTTTTTTGGCCCACTAATGCATTGGTTTAAACGTAAAGCGAAAACATTCAATTATTTAGTGTTGCGGGACATGTTCCCGCAATGGGTAATAGATGAAGGGCTCATTTCAGCATATTCTCCAGTTGCCGCATATTTTAGATTTTTTGAATGGCTAAATTATAAATCGTCAGATTGTATTGGGGTGATGTCTGTAGCGAATTTGAAATACTTCTCTACATCGCATCCAATCTACAATAATAAATTGGAAGTGTTGATGAATTGGGCAGATATAAACCCAATCGGTTACTCAAATAAACTCATAGATATAAGAAAACAATATGGTTTAGATGATAAAGTCATTTATTTTTATGGCGGAAATATCGGTCATGCTCAAGATATGCGTAATTTAATTCGTTTAGTAAGAGGTATGACATCATACCCTAAAGCACATTTCCTTTTTATAGGCCAAGGAGATGAGTTTGACCTCATCAAGCAGACTATCTCTGTTGAAAATCTTCATAACTTGACCTTGCTCCCATCAATTAGTCAGGCCGCATATAAAGAGGTTTTGACACAAGTCGATGTTGGTCTATTTTCATTGGCTAAAACACACAAAGCACATAATTTCCCTGGTAAATTGTTGGGATATATGGTTCAGTCTTTACCGATTCTTGGTAGCGTCAACCCAGGTAATGATTTAATTGAATTTATCAATGCTGAAGGTGCTGGGCTTGCTTATATTAATGGTGAGGACGAAAAATTAATGGACGCAGCTTTGATCTTTTTACAAGATAAAAAAATGCGTTCTGAAATGGGTGAGCGTGCCTACGAAGTTCTTAAAGTAAACTTCTCAGTGGAAGTTGCCGCTCAGCGAATTCTTTATACGTTTGCAAGAGCAAAAAAATGAAAGTGTTAATAACAGGAGCCACCGGTTTTGTCGGTAGCGAAGTTTTAAAAGTAGTAATGCAGCAGTTAGATACTGCTGTTTGTACTTATGGTAGCAGGCCTCCGGCTAGTTTTCCCGTTGATAATACACCGGTTTGTACTCATGTGATCGGGCGTATTGGAGCTCTTACCGACTATTCACATGCATTATTCGATGTTGATGTAGTGATCCATTGTGCTGCGCAGGCGCATGTGATGAATAGTTCAACAGATAGTAGCAATGATATTTATCATGATGTAAATGTTGAAGGGACACTTAATTTGGCGAGACAGGCCATTTCTGCTAATGTTAAGCGCTTTATTTTTATTAGCTCGATCAAGGTTAACGGCGAATCAACCAATTATGTGAAGTCTTTTAGCCAGGCCTCTACTCCCTCGCCAGAAGATGCATATGGTCGTTCAAAGCAAGCCGCAGAAGATGGTTTACGAACATCGGTAGCTAATTCTGGTATGGAGTTGGTTATTATTCGCCCGCCATTAGTATATGGGCGGGGAGTAAAAGGTAATTTTTGTTCATTGCTTAAAATTGCTAAAAGGAATCTTCCGTTGCCTCTGGGGGCGATTCATAACCAACGTAGCATGGTTGCATTAGATAATTTAGTCGATCTTATTATTACCTGTGTCACTCATCCTCATGCTGCTAATCAGACTTTTTTGGTAAGCGATGATGAGGATATTTCCACAACGCAGTTACTTGAGATGATAATTCGGGCGGCGGGTAAATCGCCCCGTTTGTTGCCAGTACCGATGAGTTGGTTACGACTGGCAGGCAAGTTAACGGGCAAGCAAGCTGTGATTGAACGGCTGTGTGGTAATCTGCAGGTTGATATTGTTCACACCAAAGCAACATTGGGTTGGCAACCACCGATATCTGTGGAGGAAGGGATTAAATGCTGTTTTATTGAGGATAAAGAAGGATGTTAATTCGAACGCTTGATTTCTGTGCTGCTTTTTTGGGGTTGTTATTTCTTTGGCCTATTTTGTTGGTCGTAACTTTGATCGGCTTATTTGATACCGGTTCGCCAATTTTTGTGCAAGAGCGGGTCGGGCGTTACAAAAAGCCATTTACGCTAATTAAGTTTCGGACCATGTCGGTCGATACCAAGTCGGTTGCCAGCCACCTCGCCAGCTCAACATCCATTACTAAGTTCGGTAGTTTCTTGCGTAAAACCAAGATTGATGAGTTGCCACAGCTGATCAACGTATTAAAAGGCGAGATGAGTTTGGTTGGGCCTCGACCTAATCTTTTCAATCAAGAAGAACTGATTGTTGAGCGTGATGCACTGGGGATATATAATGTATTGCCAGGGATTACCGGACTTGCGCAAGTTCAGAATATTGATATGTCTACGCCTAAGTTGCTGGCCAAAACAGATCGTGAGATGATTGATAACTTGACGCTGGCTAATTATATTCGTTATATCGTTATGACTGCTACAGGCAGTGGTAAGGGAGATGCAGTGAAATAAAAATAACTATATCAATTTTATGAAATATGTTATTTGATCAATGTCAGTGATGAGCCAGTATTTCATTGTTATATTTTTATCATGGAGTGGGATAATGTTGACATTATTTTTGGGCATTCCACGCTTATATAAGCGAGTAATCAGTGTTCTCGCTGATGCAGTCTTGCTATCGCTGGCTTTTTGGGGCGGTTTTTGGGTCCGACTTGATGATGCCATGCCGCTCAAAAGTGTTCTGCACTGGCAAGCCTTAGTGTTATTGGTGCCAATGAGCATCATTGTTTTTATGAGGTTGGGCCTATATCGAGCTGTGTTACGATATGTTGGATTTAAAGTATTGTGGACGGTTGCACTGGGTGTCTTCATCTCGACGATGCTATTAGTTATGCTTGGTTTCTTTTTCACTATGCCTCTTCCAAGAACTGTTCCCATTATTTACTTTGCATTTGCAATTCTGCTGATTGGAGGAACTAGGCTATTTTTTAGAATGTTAGTCAATCGTGGGAAAAAAACACGTATACCCGTACTGATATATGGTGCTGGTTCTTCAGGGCGTCAATTACAGCAGGCTCTGAACCAAGGGCAAGAATTTTTCACGGTAGCATTTGTCGATGATGCCAAAAGCTTGGTTAAAACCACTATTCAGGGGATCAATGTTTATTCTCCTGACATGATTGCTGATCTGATTGAGCGCTTTGATATTCAGAAAGTATTGCTGGCAATTCCCAGCGCATCTCGCTCGGTACGTCAAGAAGTTATTCGTCGTCTGGAACCTTTTCCCTGTGAAGTGCTCTCAATTCCTGGTATGGCCGATCTTGTTGATGGAAAGGCATTGATCGATGAATTAAAAGAAGTTTCCATTGAAGATCTGCTGGGCAGGGATCCAGTTGTCCCCATGCCAGAGCTGATGAATGCTAATATAACCGGCAAGCGAGTTATGGTAACCGGGGCAGGTGGATCTATTGGCTCTGAATTATGCCGCCAGATTATCTGTTGCAAGCCGAGTAAGCTGATTTTGTTCGAGATTTCGGAATATGCCTTGTATGCCATTGATAAAGAGCTTAATGATCTTTGCTTGCATGAAAATATAGAGCTTGAAATAGTACCTCTGTTGGGCTCAGTACAGCGTCAAAATCGCTTGGGCGCTATAATGAGAAATTTTCAGGTTCAAACTATCTATCATGCTGCGGCCTATAAGCATGTGCCATTGGTGGAATATAATGTTGTCGAAGGGGTTCGAAACAACATATTTGGCACTCTCTATAGTGCTCAGGCAGCAATCGGAGCGGGAGTTGAGACCTTTGTTCTGATTTCGACAGATAAGGCTGTTCGACCAACGAACACCATGGGGGCGACTAAACGATTAGCCGAACTGGCACTACAAGCCTTGGCTTCTGCTCAAACCCAGACTCGTTTTTGCATGGTTCGTTTTGGTAATGTATTGGGTTCTTCCGGTTCGGTTGTTCCTCTGTTCCGCAAACAGATTAGAGCGGGCGGCCCTCTTACAGTGACCCACCCTGATATCATTCGCTATTTTATGACTATTCCAGAAGCCTCTCAGTTAGTGATCCAAGCCGGAGCTATGGGATGCGGCGGCGATGTCTTCGTGCTAGATATGGGACAACCAGTGAAGATTATAGAGTTGGCACACAGGATGATTCGCTTAAGTGGTTTATCTCTAAAAAATGAGCAGCATCCTACTGGAGATATTGAGGTGAAAATCACGGGATTACGGCCCGGTGAAAAACTCTTTGAAGAACTTCTCATTGGTGAAAATGTCTCGGGCACCCATCACCCGAGAATAATGAAAGCAAATGAGAATATGATGCCTTGGTCTGAACTTCGAGTCCTGCTTACCAAAATAGATGCTGCTTGCTATCAGTTTGATCATGAGCAGCTCCGCCATTTATTATTGGAAGCACCAGTGGCATTCACACCAACAGATGGCATTTGTGATTTAGTATGGAAAGCCAAAACTGAGTTAGGGCCAGACTTGTCAACCCCCACCATAACCGATATCAATTTTTTGAATACGGAAACTCACTCCCCGATACATTGATATGAAAGCCTACCACTTTGAGTGGAAATTTTATTATAAATAATAATGGTTTTTATCGCTATCGCCGTCAATATTACTGGTGCTTTATATTACTGGTGCTTTATAAAAATGCACCAACCTTTACAGCCCGGAATTTGAACGAGCTATTCATTGGGCTGATCCCACGCTGGCTATTACCTGGCCTCTTTTGGAAAATATGCTCCCGATTTTGTCCGACAAAGATCGCCAAGCGCCTTTTATTACTTCTCTGAGCTGAAAAGGAACCAAGTGTCGTTATGACCAATAAAGAGATAACTACAAAAATGGATGCCCAGTTACCACAAGGTTGGCAGGCCGCCTCTGATGAGATCGATCTGCGTGAGTTGGTGCTGGTGCTGTGGCGTCAGAAAATATTGATCCTACTAGTCACTTGCGTGTTTGCCATTTCTGGGGTGAGTTATGCGTTATGGGCTCCTCAAATCTGGGTCAGTCAGGCCGAGATTAGGCAGCCTACCCTCAAGGAAGTGGAGTCGCTCGAGCTCAATATTAACCAGTTGATAAATACGCAAGTGCCAGCAGAGGCCTTTGCGGCCTTTGACAAAAAGACGCTGTACAATGATTTTGTTAATAGCTTTAACAGTTTCAATAACAAACATCAGTTTTTAGTTGAAAAAGGCTATCTCGATGCCGAGGTGGTTCAGGCTGAGGCAACGGATGAGCGCGGCAAGCGGCTACTACTTAGAAAGATGAGCGAAGGAATAAGCGCCAGGGTACTGGACAAGCAGAGTGAGAATGTCACTCTCTCCTTCGCTGCTCATACGGCAGCCGAAGCCAAACTGCGCCTGGAGCAATACATAGCCTTTATCCAGCAGCAAGAGTCTGCGGCCAAGAGCAAGGAACTCGACACCATCTGGCAGAACCGCATCAAGACGTTGCAGACCCAGTTTGAGAGTGCCAGAGCCGACACCCTCAAGCGGTTACAAGATGACATATTGCGTACCGAGTACGGCCTGCGTATTACGCAGGCTGCGGGGATCGACGCACCGGTGCAGAATCTACAGGACCAGGGCAGCCTGGCTATCGACCTCGGTGCCCGCGCCTTGGCTGAGAAATTAAACATCCTTAAGGAAATCAAGAACCCAGAATTCATGAATCCGGGTATTGGCGACCTGCGCCTGCAACTGAACAGCCTCAAAGACATCAAGCTTGAGGCACTGCCGTTCCAGTCCTTCGCTTACCTGGCCTCGCCGAGTGAACCCCTGAGCCGCGACAAGCCCAAACGTCCTCTCATCGTGGTGTTGGCCACCCTGTTTGGCGGTATGCTGGGGGTTGGTATTGTGCTGGTACGGCATGCTTTCCGTCGGCCAGAACAGGCATAATGTTTACCAAGTAAATAACAGGGGGCTTTGCCCCCTTTCTTTTTTTGGGGGGTGTTGGTGACAGTGTTCAAGAGCATGAAAGCAAGGGGTCAGGGCTGATGAGGGCGACAACAAGGATCTTTGGCATGGTCAGCGTGCTTTATTGGCTGCTGGCCATGCATTTCTTCATGCACAACCCCGGTGGGGCCGGGCTCTATTTGCCATTCAATGCCTGGGGCTGGATCTTCGCCAGCCTCGTCATTGGCCTGGGGTTGTGGCAGGTGACGCTGCAACAGCGGCTGGTGTTCTCGCCATTGCAGGCCTGGTTGTGGCTCGGTGGAGGCTTGCTGTTGCTACCGATGGCCTATCCCGGCTTCGAGCTCAAGGACTATGCCATTCCCCGGCTGCTGGGGCTGTTTGCCGGTCTGCTGTTTCTGTTTTGTCTGTACCAATGGCAGCTGGCTCGTCAGGCCCGTGACAAGCTGCTCTATCTGTTGTTGGGGGCTGTGGCCATCGAGGCGCTGCTGGGCTTGGTGCAGTACTACCTGCTGACACCCGGCAACTGGCTCGGTTATGACACCCTTGCCAATCGCCCTTACGGTATTTTTCAGCAGCCCAATGTGATGGCGACCTTTATGGCGACCGGACTTGCTCTTGCCATCTGGCTGGAGCTACGCGGCAATGCCAATGCCTGGCTACGAGGGCTGCGTTATGGGGTGATCCTGGCGGCCAGCCTGTTGCTGGTGGTGTTGCAATCCCGGGTGGGGCAACTGGGTGGCTTGCTGGCCCTGATCCTGCTCGCACCGCAGTTGCGTCATCAGCATCAACTGGCCCGTATGCTTGGCCTGGTTGCGCTCGGCATTGTGCTGGGGCTGGTGTCACAATACGGCATCAGTGGCGTCAAGCGCGGGCTTGAGGTGTATCAATCCGGTGGCATGCGCTCCATATATTGGCCTTATGCCGCCAGGTTGATTGCGCAATCCCCCTTGGCTGGCTGGGGCTACGGCAGCTTTGAGACCACCTTCTTGCATCATTACATGGCCGACAAGGCGCTGAACCCGGCCATGGTGCAGATTGAATATAACCTCGATCACCCCCACAACGAGTTTCTCTACTGGGCGGTGGAAGGGGGGCTGGCCCCCATGATTGGCATGGTGCTGATGGTGGGCGCCCTGCTATGGCGGCTGAGTCGGGCCGGTTGGGTCAAGGGGGCGGCGCTGCTGGCGCTGGTGACCCCCATACTGCTGCACACCCAGACCGAGTATCCGCTCTATCATGCCATTGCCCTGTGGTGGGCCCTGCTGCTGCTGATCCATGTGCTGGATGCGGAGGTGGAGGAGGGACTGCAAGCCTCGGACCGTGCCAGCTGGCGCGAGTATGTCTATCGCCCTTGGCTGTTGCTGCGTTTCGTGGCCATCACCATTCCTCTGCTGGTCGTGCCCTTCATGCTCACCGCCATTCATACTGCCTGGGTGGTGACCAAGTATGAGCGTGGTGGCTACAAGGAGCCGATCCTGTTGCTCGACATCGTCAATCCCATGGCCTGGTTGACCCGGGTGGAGTTTGACGTGAACTCGGTGCGACTCATGGTGGGCTTGCAGGCCGATAACAAGGGGGAGCTTGAAGCCTATCTCGACTGGGGCCAGGCCTTTGTGCGTCACACGCCCAGAGCCAATATTTACGCGAACATGGTGATCGCGCTCGGTGCGCTGGGGCGCCAAGAGGAGGCGCAGGTACTGCGCGCGCAGGCCCTGATGCTCTATCCGGGGGATCCCTTGCTAACCGGCTCGGCCGCCACATCCGTGGCCACGGCGCTGGAGCGCAAGCCCTCCTCCTGATGTTGGGGGACGGTGCAACGCAGGGCGGCCAGGTTGGGTGATGTTTCATCAACCGCCTCACCGCTTCGCAAAAATGGTTGCCTCTGCTGGACGGCCCGGGCGTCATGGCTAAGATAGTGGCCTCAACATCTTGTTTTAGAAAGGGAGTATGAAATGGAGTTAGTGCTAGGCCCATTGGAAGCCCGAGTGATCGGTGCTCTGATCGAGAAAGAGATCTGCACGCCGGATCAATACCCCCTCTCCCTCAATGCCCTGGTCAATGCCTGCAACCAGAAGAGCAACCGCGAGCCGGTCCTGGAGCTCTGTGAGCTGGATATCCGCGCCGTGGTGGATGAGCTGATCCGCAAGCGTCTGGTGGTCAACACCGCCGGTTTCAATGCCCGGGTGCCCCGTTACCAGCATCGCTTCTGCAATACCGAGTTCGGCACCCTCAAATTCAGCGCGCAGGAGCTCGGTATCGTCTGCGAGCTGCTGCTGCGCGGCCCGCAGACACCCGGTGAGTTGCGCTCTCGCACCAACCGCCTGTGCAGCTTCGATGATGTCACTCAGGTGGATGCGGCGCTGGCTGCCCTGATTGAGCAGGGGCCCTATGTGGTCAAGTTGCCCCGCGAACCGGGCAAGCGTGAATCTCGCTATGCCCACCTGTTCAGTGGCGAGGTGGATCTGCAGGCGCTGGCCGAGGCATCCCCTGCCAGCAGCTATGCCTCCCCGGCGGTGGACAGATTGAGCGCGCTGGAGGCGGAGGTCGAAACCCTCAAGGCCCAGTTACAGGCGCTGGAAGCCCGTCTGGCGCAGCTGGAAGGCTGACACGTCGGCACGTTTCCCCCTAAAGAGGCGCTGAGGCGCCTTTTTTATTGCCATTTCGCCGAGGTTTCCGCCTCTTGCCATCCCTTGGCGCTCAGCCCTGAGCGCTGCGTTCTATGAGCCAGTCGGCTTTTTTTGAGTTATTTCACGGTTAAGGGTCGAGCCGCCGCCGCTTTCCCGTTAAAATTCCGCTTTTGCACCTGCCCGTGAGTCTTGATGTCTGCGTTCACCCTCTCTTCCGATTGTTATGCCCTGCTCAGTGAGCTGCAGTTGCAGCGCACCGCCAGTACCCGCTATTTGCAAGAACAACTGCAAGCACAGCAGCCGATCGGGCGGGCTTTGACCGACAAGCTGAGCCAGTTGCAGTTGCAGGGGCTGGTGCGGCTGCGCGGGGAGCAGCAGTGGAGTCTGACGGCAGAGGGAACCCTGGCGCTGATCCTGGCGGTGCGCTCGGGAGCCTGCCCCATGCCGAACTGGGCACGGGTGCCCTCGGTGACCGGTCAGGAGATGGCCCAGGCGCTGGTACGCGAGCTCTGCCTTGGGGAGGCGGGTCAGGTGCCGACCTACTACCTCGCGGCCGATCTGCTGAGCCTGCTCGACGTGCCCGAGGCCCATCGCCTGCTGCCGGGCTCCAGCCCGCAATGGCAGCAACTGATGCTGATGCACTTCTCCCTGCAAACCTTGCTCGATGCTGAACCGGGCGAGCAGTGGCCGCTGACATCGGTCGCCTGCGCCTGTGCCCCCGAGCTGACCCGCGTGAGTGAAGGGTTCGCATCGGAGTGGCAATGGCTCTGTGGCGACCTTGCCGGTGAGGTAACCACTCACTGGCCCGCCTTACAGCAGTTGGCGGAGCAGGGGGCAGAACAACCCCTTGCCGAGCGGCTGCTCGGTGCTCTGGGGCAGTGGCAGGCGCAAGGCGATCAGGGCCAGTGGCCACTGATGTTCGGCGGCTTGCTCTGGCTCGGCTGGTTGCAACAAGCCGACCCCGTGATTGCCAGCGAGCAGCGCAAAAAATGGCAGCGCAGCCTGGGCAACCAGTTTCCGCTGCTGGCGGATCTGCTGGGCCAGTGGGCCGGCGATCGCCACGGCCAGGCGGTCGGTCTGTTCGATACCCTGCAACTGCCGCTGGAGGAGTTGCACTGGGGGTACCTCTGGCTCGATCTCTGCGCCCTTGCTCGGCACGGTGAGCAGAGCCCCCAGGTTGCCATCCTGCACAAGTGGGATCTCTCCCACGTGCTGGAGGCCGATCCCCATCACAGGCTGATGGCCTTCTGTCAGGATCTGCTGCGGCTCTTGCTGGGGCTGGGGGCGCAGCGTGCACCGCTGCAACAGCTGCGTGCCGCCAACGGGGAGGAAGAGACAGACGAACAGGACGGGGAGGACAAAACACCCGCCTCTGCCAGCTGGCTCAACTGGTTGCAGGGGTTGGGACGCTCCAGCGGCGTGCGCAAGGCGCAGGAGCGGCTGGTCTGGCTGCTGCATGCCGAAGGGCCCGAGCTGGAGTGCAAGATCCAGAAGCAGAGCACCAAGGGGGAGTGGACCGCCGGCCGTCGGGTTGATCCTGCGCTGCTCTCCACCCAGTATGCCGCCCTGCTCGACGAAGAGGACTGGGCGCTGGTGCGCACCCTGCCCAGGGTCATGGGCCACTTGCCGCGAGATGCCTGGGTGCCGCTGGCCAATCATCCGCGTCTGTTCAATGCCAAGGGACAAAAGCTGCAATTGGCCATCAGTGCCCCCCTGCTGCAGCTTGTCACCCTTGAGCAAGGCATGGGCGCCGTGCTGAGCCCGGCCGCCGCCGCGCGCGGGGCCCATATACTGCCGCTGGCGCAGGACCTGTGGCAGCTTATCCTCACCCCCCAGGCGCTGCTCGATCGCCTGCCCGCGCTGGAATCCATTCCCCCCTTGTCGAAAGAGGGCGTAGGTGAGCTGCAGCGTACCCTGGATGCCATCCCGGATCTGCCCTGGCACAGCCAGGTGGCTGGCCTGACAGGCAATGCCGAACTGGCTCCCTGGCCCGGTGTTCCCTCGGTCCAGCTGGATTGGCAGGATGGCCAGCTGGCGGTCAGGCTGGTGACCCGCCAGGGCGAGTTGCCGCCACTGCCCCTTGGCAAGGGGGAGGCCATAGTACGGCAGGGGATCAAGGATTATCACTACTGGCAGCGGGACCTTGCCGCCGAGAAGGGGCAGGCCCAGCAGCTACGCCATTCATTGCCCATAGGGCTGCCCGGCAGTGAGTGGCTACTTCAGGGGGAGCAGGCGCTGGCACTGGTCAACGCCTTGCCCGAGCTGGTGGATGCCGGTGTGGTCATTCACTGGCATCAGGAC
>NZ_CAWNYS010000251.1:0-11187 GCF_963878295.1 Aeromonas sp. HMWF014
GCCTCGGCGGTTTCGCCGAGGAAGAGGGCGCCCAGCGCCGCTACCGTCATCAGGGTCTCGATGGCGAAGGGGGAGCCGCTCTTGGTCAGCGCCCAGGCCTTGCGGGAGATGGGCCACAGGCCCCAGAGGGTGGCCAGGGTAAACAGCGGCTGGCCGAACTCTTTTGGCAGCAGGGCCGCCACCCCCATCAGGCCGGCCAGCGACAGGGGCTGCCAGTATTTGCCGAAAAAGTTGCCGAGCAGGGTCAGCAGCGGGCCGCGCTTGCTGGTGGCTTGCTGTTTGCCACTGTTTTCCCCCTTGAGCCGGAAACCGGCGGCCAGCACGGCGGCGGTGACGGGATCAGGGGAGAGGCCGGGTGCCAGATCCACCACCAGTTTCTCGGTGGCAAACAGCACGCGAACCTGCTGCACGCCAGCAACGCGGCTGACAGCGGTCTCGATCTTGCGGGCACAGCTGGGGCAATCCATTCCCAGCACCTGCCAGCGGAGGCGGCGATTCTCCGGCTCTGGCGCAATGAGTGGCTCGGCGGTGTCGGTGGTTTGCTCATGATGGTCATGGTCATGGTCATGGTCATGAGGCAGCTGCGTGCTGCTGCAGCTGCCCTGGCTGTGACAGCCTGCTCTGGGGGGCTCTTCATCCCCCGGTGATTCACTGACCCCCTGATCCTGATGATCATGGGGAGCCTTGCTGGCACAAAGGCTGGCCGGCGTGGCACTGTCACAGCAGTGGCTGTCGTGCTGATGCTCGTTCTGGCGGGTGGCAGACTTGCTGACGGCCCTGATGGGGGCGGCGGCTTGATGGCTACAGCAGGATTTGCTCATGATGAGTTCCTCTTGGATGGATCCCGCCGGTGCGAGATCTTCGATGACTGAATCGAGTGTAAACCTTGGTGTTAAGTCCAAGGTCAAGCCTCTTTGCTCTTGCTGTCTGAGCCAGCAGGGGTGATTTGTCCGGGTCAGGGTAAAGCGCGCTTATATCCTTGTGGTTGGCGGGTGTTTGTCCCGTCTCGGCGCGCCTATACTGGGGGGCCCTATCCTCCCTCGATAATCAAGGACATAACATGAGCCATTCCGTTACCCTGCAAGGCAACCCCGTCTCCGTCGCCGGCCACTTCCCCGTTGCCGGTGAGCAGGCCAAGCCCTTCTCCCTGGTTGCCAAGGATCTGTCTGACGTGACCCTTGCTAACTTCACCGGCCAGCGCAAGATCCTGAACATCTTCCCGAGCGTCGATACCCCGACTTGCGCCACGTCCGTGCGCAAATTCAACGAGCAGGCCAGCGCGCTGGAGAACACAATCGTGCTCTGCATCTCCGCCGATCTGCCGTTCGCCCAGTCCCGCTTCTGCGGCGCCGAAGGTCTGGACAAGGTGGTGACCCTCTCCACCCTGCGTGGTGCGGCCTTCCTGCAGGACTACGGCGTAGCCTTCTCCTCCGGTCCGCTGGTGGGCCTGACAGCCCGTGCCATCGTCGTGCTGGATGCAGATGACAAGGTGCTGCACAGCGAGCTGGTGGCTGAAGTGGCAGACGAGCCGAACTACGCCGCCGCCCTGGCTGCCCTGTAAGCTCCCGAGCGCAAAAAATCCCGCCACGGCATGCCCGCGGCGGGATTTTTTATCGGTGGAATTCAGTTATCAGGGGGTCTTTACAGGCTTGGCTGCGGGTAATGGCTCCGGGTGTGGCTGCCAGTGTTCGTAGGGGCTGTGGATCTTGCTGTATATCGCCTCCAGCTTGCCTGATTCAGCCAACTTTTCTATGGCCTGTGCCAAAAACGCATCCATCTCATTGCCGGCTGCCCCCTTCTGAATAATAAACACATCTTCAAAGTCGCCAAAAAACTCTCGCTGGATATTGGTCAGCCCCAGCTGGCGCAGCATCAGGTCTGCCTCTTCCTGTGCCCAGATAAAGGCATCGATACGGCCACGGGAGAGCTTGCGAAGGGATTGCTCGATACTCATGGAGCGTTGCACTTGAAAGGGGAGCTCACCTGGTACGGCCTCGATTAACAAATCCCGTTGCGTCGCTTCGATGCCATAGGCCATGTCGGTAGTGACCGGATTCGCTGTGTTGCTGTAGATGACATGGGCTACCTTGCCAAAGCTGCGGGTGCTGAAGCGATAGGGCAGCATGTCTGCATCGTGCAGATTGCGAATGGCGGGCAGGCTGAAATCGGCCTTGCCGTTGATCACACCCGCCATGGCGCGTGCAATGGGGTAGATGGTGATCTGGATGGTCACATCGGGGTGGAGATCATCGATGGCGCGTACCAAATCGACGAAGGGGCCCGTCTTGTCGGCATTGATCAGCCCCGGCAGCTCGCCGAGGTGGGCGTTGAGGATGCGCACCGGTTTGGCCTGATTGGTTGCGAGGTCGCTCGCCATGCTCTGTGAGAGGCCGAGGGTTGCGCTGCCGAGCAGTGCCACCAGGAGCAGCAGGTTGGGCATATGTCTTATCATGGCCTATCTCCCTTTGTGATGGGTCAAGTGTAGTCAGCCGCTGCCCCAACCTTGGTCTGGTCACCACGCACTCGGCTTTGCCTCCCACTGCGTTATTGAGCCTATATCTGCGTCCCCCCATGACCTTTAGCGAACTCGACCTCAATCCCGCCCCTTGCTCTGCATCTCCACCGCTCTGCCGTTCGCCCGGTCCCGCCTCTGCGGCGCTGGGGGTGTGGTTAGGTGGCAAGCCACAAAAAATCCCGCTCCGGCGGGATTTTTTGTGTGGGCAAACAGGCGGTATCAGGGGGAAGAGGAGGGCGGTTTGGTGGTGGCTGGAGGCACGGGTTGCCACTCCACATAGGGCCGGTGGATCTTGTTGTAGATCTCGGCCAGTTTGCCGGAGGCGGCCAGCTGATCGATGGATCGACTCATAAATTCGTCAGTCTCATCCCCCGAGGCCCCTTTCTGGATGATGAAAACATCTTCGAAATCGCCAAAGAATTCGCGCTGAATATTGGTCAGCTTCAGGTTTTTCAACATGAGATCAGCCTCTTCCTGCGCCCAGACAAAGGCGTCGATGCGGCCGCGAGACAGCTTGCGCAGCGACTGCTCGATGCTCATCGAGCGTTGTACCGAGAAGGGCATATAGTCCGGTACAGCTTCGATCAGCAGATCCCGTTCGGTGGGGACAATGCCATAGGCCATATCGGTGGTGACCGGATTGGCTGTGTTGCTGTAAATCACATGGGCCACCTTGCCAAAGCTGCGGGTGCTGAATCGGTAGGGCAGCATATCGACATCCTTGAGATTGCGGATGGCAGGCAGGCCCAGGTCGGCCTTGTGGTTGATCACGCCAGCCATGGCGCGGGCAATGGGATAGATGGTGATCCGGATGGTCACATCGGGGTGGAGATCATCGATGGCGCGCACCAAATCGACGAAGGGGCCCGTCTTGTCGGCATTGATCAGCCCCGGCAGCTCGCCGAGGTGGGCGTTGAGGATGCGCACCGGTTTGGCCTGATTGGTTGCGAGGTCGCTCGCCATGCTCTGTGAGAGGCCGAGGGTTGCGCTGCCGAGCAGTGCCACCAGAAGCGGCAGGCTGGGAATATGTCTGGTGAGGTTCATGGCCGGTCTCCCTTTACGATGGGTCAGGTCAAGTGTAGTCAGCCGCTGCCCTCACCTTGGTCTGGTCACTATGGATAGGGTTTTACTTCTCTTCCCCCGCTCACTAGACTTCGCCTCCCACTTCTTTATTTAGCCGATATCAGCGTAGCCCCATGACCTTTAGCGAACTCGACCTCAATCCCGCCCTGCTGGCGGCCCTGCCTGCCACCCTGCAGACGCCGACCCGCGTCCAGCAGCTTGCAATACCCGTGGTATTGGCGGGGCGGGATCTGCTGGCGCTGGCCCAGACTGGCAGCGGCAAGACACTGGCGTTCGGGCTGCCGCTGCTGCAACGGCTGGATCCCGCCTCCAGTCTGGTGCAGGGACTCGTGCTGGTGCCGACCCGCGAGTTGGCCACCCAGGTGAGCGCCGCCTTGCAAGGGCTCGCCGAGGCGCTGGGGCTGCGCATCGTGACGCTCTGTGGGGGCGTCGCACAGGAGCGACAACAGGCCGAACTGGCGCTGGGGCCGCAACTGCTGGTGGCGACGCCGGGGCGACTGCGGGATCTGCTCACTCAACAAGTGTTGGGACTGGATGGCCTGCAACAGCTGGTGCTGGATGAGGCAGATCGCCTGCTGGAGATGGGCTTCTGGCCCGATATCCAGTGGCTGATGAATGAGATGCCCTCACAGCGTCAGACCCTGCTCTTCTCCGCCACCCTGCCTGCCGAGCTGGATGCCCTTGCCAATGGCCTGCTGACAGAGCCGACCCGCATCGAGGCCAACCCCCTCAATAGCCTGGTGAACGAGATAGAGGAGCGGCTCTATCTGGTCAACAAGAGCAGCAAGGTGCCGGCGCTGATCGGCTTGCTCAAGGAGCAGGATTGGCCGCAGGTGCTGGTCTTCATCAGCGTACGGGATGATGCCGACGGCGTGGCCAAAAAGCTGGCCAGGGCGGGCATTGCGGTTGCCGCCCTCCATGGCGAGAAGGAGCAGGCGGTGCGGGATCAGGCGCTTGACGATTTCAAGGCTGGCAAGGTGCGGGTGCTGGTGGCCACCGATCTGATGGCGCGGGGCATACATGTGGAGGCGCTGCCGGTGGTGATCAATCTGGATCTCCCCGCCAGCGCGCCTGTCTATGTGCACCGTATTGGCCGCACCGCCCGCGCCGGGCGCGAGGGGCTGGCCATGTCGTTGGTGTGCCACGGCGAGAGCGATACCCTTGCGGCGATCCGCACCCTCACCGGCCGTGCGCTACCGCTGGGGGAACTTGCCGGTTTCCCGGTGACTGACCTGCCCGCCAGCGGGGAGGGCAAGCGTCCCCCGCGTGACAAGCAGGCCAATCGTCGTACCGCCAACAAGCGCAGCGTCAAGCAGTTCAAAGGCAAGGCCTAAAGGGGGCTTGCCCGATGGGCAGGTAAAAGCAAAGGGCCCTGTTTTCTTGTCAATGTCAGGCTCCCCGGGCGGTTTCATGCTCAGGGCTTGCCCTGTGCCCGGGCGAAGAAGTCGCGCCTAAACTGGCCGAGCACCTCCTCCCTGTGCTGCTGCCAGCGCTCGGGATCCATGTTCCCCTGACTGGCCGCCAGTTGCTGTTCCAGCTCGGCCAACTGTTGCTGGTAGTGAGCGCGCTGATCCAGCTGCTGCTGGCGTGCACCGGCAAACGCCACGCTGGCCTCGGCCCGATCGGCAGGCAGGAAGTGGCGAGCCAGTGTCTCCAGCTCTTCATCCCCCCACAACTGGCGTGCCTGCAAGAGGCGGGCATCCGGGTTGAACAGATCCTCCGCCAGATCCGGGTGATCCGCCGCCCACTCATCCTGCAGTCGGGTCAGGGCGGCCAGCCGCTCCGCCAGGGTCAGCTGTTCACCCTCGCTGGCCAGCTGCGCCAGCGACTCGGCATAGCGCCCCTGCAGCCGGGTCAGGCTCTCCCCCTCACTCATCCACTGGGATTCCAGCGCGATCAGATTGACCAGCCGCTCGCTCAGTGGCTGGTCGGTGTCGCTTATCTCGCTGGCGAGCCGCTGGCTCAGCTCCGCAGGCATCTCTCGCCAGCTGGGGGGCTGTTTGGTGGACTGGCCCCCGCTGGCCGCCGGGGTGAGCCCGGTCACAAGGGCTGTTATCTGGGTGGTGGGTGTCTGTTGCTGACTGCTCCCACGCTGATAAACCTCGGTGCTGGCCGGGGCCGACTCTGGCTCATTCTGCCAGCCGAGGTTGAGCAGCAAGAGCGAGAGGGCCGCCAGGGCCAGGATCCCGTAGCGGCGCTTCATCGACGGATCTCTCCCTTGACCGGGAAGTGATCGGAGAGGTTGCTGGCGGGCCAGAGGCTGCCATCGCTGCTGCGGGGGATCCAGACGATATTGAGGTTATCACTGGCGGTGCCGTACTCCCGGCTCACCAGCAGATAGTCCAGGTACTCGACATTGGGGCCACCGGAGAGGAGCCCGCCTGCGTAGGGGTTGATCCTGGGATCGAAGGTGGCTTCTGTATAACCGCCATAGCCGGGTTCATGGGCGTCAAGGTTGGCCAGCATGCTGGCGTAGTCGTCGGCGAACTTGCGCTTGTTGACGTTGAAGTCACCGCCATAGATGACGGTGTCGCTGGTCGGGATCTTGAGGCTGGCGGCCAGGGTGCGAATCTGGCCGAACTGGATCTGGCGCAGCCGTCTCGCCTCGTCGGTGTCGAAGCTGGCGGTGTGGGTGGCGAACAGATGCCAGGCCTTGCCTCCCTTGATCACCTCGGCGTACATGACCCCCTTGTCGGCGAAGCAGTCGGTGCCGGTGCACTGGGGATAGACCAGCTGGGCCTCGCGTACTATGGGGTAGCGACTGACGATCACCACGCCGCCGTCGTGAATGTTGACACCCGGCTTGTCGAGCACCTTGGTCTGATAGGGATACTCTTTCGCCAGCGCCTGCAGAAAGCCCTCGCGGCGGCTGTCGAACACCTCCTGCAGCAGCAGGGCGTCATAGCCCTTGAGATGGTCGGGCAGCAGGGCCAGCCGCTTACCTATGCTGGAAGCGATGACAGGCAGTGCCCAGACGTTGTAGCTGGCTACCTTGAGTGTGCTCTCTGAGGGTTCTGGCTGCTCCTGCGGTTGTGGCGGCGTCAGCATGTAGTGCAGGTCGTCGTAACGGCCGGTGAACTTGGCGGCGAAGGCCAGCTCCTGAGGGCCCTGGGTGCGATGCAGTGCGCGATCGCTCTGCCAGCCCGAGCTGGCGGTCGGGGTGTCGCCACCGTGCTGCAGTGTGGTGTTCCACCAGGTGCCCTCCATCAGCTGGTTGAGGCGATAGGTGTCGCCCCCGGCCGTGGTGACACGGGTTTCGAACAGATAGCTTTTGCCCGCTTTTACCCCCTCGTAGCGATTGAAGCTGAGCACCATGGCGCTCTCCCAGGGGCCCAGCGCTGTCCTGTGCTGGATCCACTGGCTGCCTGCCTGAAGCTGGCCAGTTCCGCTTTGGCGGATGTCGATCTGGAGCGGTTCAGGGCTGTTGTTGGTGAGGTAGACATCGGTATCGGCCAGCGCCTGCAACGGAAACTGGCTGGCCAGCAGCAGGGCGGCATAACTGAGGGGCTTGTGCATCATGAAGTCCTTTTGGTTGAGGCACGATGGAAAGTGACTGTTATGGCGGGTACAGAAGTCATTTCATTTACATTTTCGTTACAAATAAATGAAAGGCCCCATATGGGGAGAGGAGATGGCATTGAGGGGAAGGCGCTTGGGCGGAGGGCCGTGCAGGCTCGGTTATCTCTTGGCTTGGTTCAATGAATTGACACGGGATCCTGGCAAACAAGTGTAAACAGACAGTCTATATCGAGCGGACAGACCGCTGGCTGGGGGGGAAGAAGAGGGAAACAAGGGCGCCCCGGGCGGGGCGCCAGGGATCAGCGACTGGCCAGCGGGTAGGTAAAGAGGGCCAGATGGGCGAAGTTGAACAGAAAGTGGATCGCGATGGCGATGCTCAGACGGCCACTGAACTGGAACGCCAGGCCGTAGCAGGCGCCTGCCAGGGCGGCAAACAGCATCAGCAGCGGGCCTCCGGCCAGGTGGGCGGCACCGAATAGCAGGCTGGCCACCAGGATGCCGAGCCAGAGCCGGCTACGGGTGGCCACCCCTTGCTGGATAAAGCCGCGAAACAGGGCCTCTTCCGCCACGCAGGTGAACAGCAGGTTGTTGAGAGCAAACAGCCACCACCAGTGGGGCAGGCCCACTTCGGGCTTGAGTGCCCCGAGTTGCCAGGCGGTGACCAGCAGCGCGGCCAGCGGCAACAGCAGCAAGGCCAGTGCTCGCCAGCGGATCGCACCGCCCTGGCCGAGCAAGGCAGGCCAGGCCAGCAGCAGGCCGAAGAAGACCAGCGGCTTGTCCAGATTGAGGTACATGTTGAAGGGCACGCTGGCGGGGCCAGCCAGCACCTGGTCCAGCACCTTGAGATTGCTGAAGCCGGGGATGAGGTGCAGCATCAGCGCTATGGCCCACAGCAGTATCAGGGTCAAGGCGGCGCCACGCCATGGCTGGGGCAGGCTGGGAGTACGCCAGGCCAGCAACAGTCCCGCCAGCGTGATCAGCAGGGCGAACAGGCTGAGGTGGTCGAGGTAGCAGGCGGCCAGCAGGGCTACCCCCAGCAGGATCAGGCCGGGCAGGCGTTGCCGGGCCAGACAGAGCAAGACGGCCAGCGTCAGGGCTCCCCAGATGAGCGAATCAGGTAGAGGTAACATTGAGTCTCCAAGGCCGATAAAAGTCCCGCACCTTAACAAGCAGTCACATCATGACACAAGGCTCAATAGTCAGGTCAAATCCCTGCCAGGGCGTGCCAGCTGCGGGGCACAGCCATGAAAAAGCCGGAGCTTGGGCTCCGGCTTTTCTGATACTGCATTGCCAGTTCGGAGGCGTGTTAGCGACCCGCACCGGCAATTACACGGGATTTATCGACCGGATTCGGCGATGACGCGGGCTATGATATCGGCACGCTTGGTGGCTTCCAGCTCGCCCAGGGCGATGAGGCCAGCCTTGAAGATGACGTTCTTCGGCAGGCTGACGTCGTCCAGGGTAGTGATGGCTTCGACATGCAGGCCGTTCAGACGGCTGGCATCGCGCGGGCTCAGGTTGACCTGAGTGTTCATCACCTGCTTGCCTTTCTTCTTGGCAGGCACGGCGTGTTTGGTCTGGTCCTGTTCGTCTTCCGGCTGTTCTGGTTGTTCGCCGTCAAAATCATAAATAGACATAGTCAATCCTGTTGGGTTGCAAGGGGCATGCTCGCCCGAAATGTGGGTATTCAGCCCATATCCTCGTTGCGGATAAAGGCGCGCCAGGAGCCGAGCACCTGGGCAAAGTCTTCCAGTCCGCACATGGCCAGCTGCTCATCATCGTAGTAGGCGAGATCGTCGAGATCCTCATCCAGCTCGATATTGAGGACGTTGGCCTTCACTTCGGCCTCCTCATGGGTGAGCAGCAGTGAATAGTCACCGCCGTGCAGCAGGTATTCTGTGCGGGTGCGATTCGACAGCTGGTCGATGATGGAGAAGAGTTCGTCGAGCTTCTCCTCATCCTTGCCAACTTCATCGATCAACCACTGACCAATGGCCTCATGGCCCATGGAGAACCGGGCGCGATAGCCACCGAACGGGTCGCGGCGAAATTCATAGTCCATAGTGGAGCCCATATCGGAAAGATGAAGCCACCACGCCACACAGCGGCATAACGCCAGATCCATGATCCATGGTGGGGCACATATAGCGTAAAGTGGCCTATTCTAGCGATCCCCCCTGCGCTTGTCTTGATGATGTGGGATCTTTGCGCGTCGGCCTGTGCGATTGTGGGCCCCCAGGCGTCATGCCAGCTTGTTGTCCGGAGATGTTATGCAGCTAAACGATACCCTGGCCCGTCAGATAGTGAGCAGGGCGATGAAGATACTGTCGTTCTCGGTCAACGTGATGGATGAACACGGTTTGATCATCGCCTCCGGCAATCCCGAGCGACTTCATCAGCGCCACGAGGGGGCCGTGCTGGCACTGACCGAGAACCGGGTGGTGGAGATCAGCGAGGCGACCGCCCGGCAACTCAAAGGGGTGCGTCCCGGCATCAACCTGCCCATTGCCTATCAGGGGGAGCTGCTCGGGGTCATCGGCATCTCGGGTGATCCGGACATCGTTCGTGCTTACGCCGAGCTGGTGCGTATGACAGCCGAGCTTATTCTGGAGCAGGCGGCGCTCACCGAGCAGTTGCAGTGGGACAAGCGCCACAAGGAGGAGCTGGTGCTGCAGCTCATCCGCGGCGAGGGGCGAGTCGATCAGTTGCAACAGGCGGCCCGTTTCCTCGAGCTGGATCTGGCCCAGCCTCGGGTGGTGGCCGTGCTGGCGCTGGAGGAGGCAGATCCCGCCCGCCTGCGGGAGCTGGTGCATCTGCTGGAAAATCCGGAGCGGGACAACCTGGTGGCCATCAATGGTCTGGACGAGATAGTGGTGCTCAAACCGGCCCAACTGAGCGACGGCATCTGGCAATCTGAGCAGGAGCGCAGTCGCATCAAGCAGTTGCTGGCCCGCATTCCCCACTTCAAGGTGCGCATCGGGGTGGGTGATTACTTCGGCGGCATAGACGGGCTGGCACGCTCCTATCAGACGGCGCGGGACACGTTGCGCCGGGGCATGCGGCAGGCGCCGCGCAAGCAGGTCTACTTCTTCGAGGATTACCGGCTGCCTGTGCTGCTCGGCAGTCTGGCGGACTCCTGGCAGGCGGATCAGCTGCGCGCGCCCCTGCTCAAGCTGGCGCAGGAGGATACAAAGGGAGCGCTGCAAAAAACACTGCGCCAATATTTCTTGCTGGATTGTGATCTGCATCCCTGTGCCGAAGCACTGTTCATCCACCCCAATACCCTGCGCTACCGGCTGACCCGGATTGAGCAAATAACCGGTTTGAATTTCAACAAGTTAGATGACAAGTTTTTGCTCTACCTCGGGCTCAATCTCGATAACTGATTTGTTGTAATGAACAAAAATAATCTTTTTCAAGAGATGTTATTTGGCTTTTAAACCAAAGCATTCCGATCCCGGATCACCATAATGGCCACCATTCACTCCCACTCAAGGTGCCCGTCATGATCCCTGTATCCGCGCTCGGCGCTCTCGCCGCGCTCTCCATCGCCATCTTCCTCATTCTGAAGAAGGTTCCGCCCGCTTACGGCATGATAGTCGGCGCCCTGGCCGGTGGCCTGATCGGCGGTGCCGATCTGACCCAGACGGTCGCCCTGATGATAGGTGGCGCCCAGGGGATCACCACGGCCGTGATGCGGATCCTGGCGGCCGGTGTGCTGGCGGGCGTGCTGATCGAATCGGGCGCGGCTACCACCATAGCCGAGACCATCGTCAAGAAGCTGGGCGAGACCCGCGCCCTGCTGGCACTGGCCCTCGCGACCCTGATCCTGACTGCGGTCGGTGTGTTCGTGGATGTGGCGGTTATCACGGTTGCCCCCATTGCGCTGGCGATTGCTCGCCGTGCCGACCTCTCCAAGGCGGCTATCTTGCTGGCCATGGTCGGTGGTGGCAAGGCGGGTAACGTGATGTCCCCCAACCCGAACGCCATTGCAGCCGCCGACGCCTTCCATCTGCCCCTCACGTCCGTCATGGCGGCGGGCATCATCCCGGGCCTGCTCGGTCTGGCGA
>NZ_CAWNYS010000252.1:0-5223 GCF_963878295.1 Aeromonas sp. HMWF014
TAGTGCGAAGCCCCCCACAGTCACGAAGGCGAGCAACTTGACGACAGATTCGAAGGCGATGGCCACCACCATGCCTCTGTGGTGCTCGGTGGCATCCAGGTTGCGGGTGCCGAACAGTATGCTGAACAGCGCCAGCAACAGGGCCACGCCGAGGGCCAGTCCGGCAGTATTGCCAGTGGGGCCGGCAGACACTGAGTTGGCCATCAAGAGATCCAGCCCGGTCACTATGGCCTTCAGTTGCAAGACCAGATACGGGAGTATGCCCACGATGGCGATCAGCGCTATGACCATGGCGAGACGCTGGGACTTGCCATAGCGGGCGGCGATGAAGTCGGCGATGGAGGTGATGTGCTCACGCTTGGCCACCAGGATAAGGCGGGCCAGCAGTCGCCAGCCAAACAGGAACACCAGCATGGGGCCCAGGTAGATGGGCACCGGCGACCAGGGAGATTCGCTGGCCTGACCGACGGTACCGAAGAAGGTCCAGGAGGTGCAGTAGACGGCCAGCGACAGGCTGTAGAGCAGGGGTTGCCCCTTGAGGCGACGGCGCTTGCTCTTGTCAGCCACATAGGCGATCAGAAATAGCAGCCCCAGATAGGCGAGTGACAACCCGATCAGCAGCCATCCCTGGTGCATCGATAACCCCTTGTCCATGTTGATAATTTGCATGCAGTTTCGCCAGTCTAGAGAGACTGGTGGCAAAAGTCACTCTTGATGGCATCAGCAAAAATTATCGTTTTTCAATAAAAAATAACTTGCGTGATTATCGAAAAACGACAAACATACCCTTGAGTTTATTGATAAACAATAACCTCTAACAACAGATACACAATCTCTCTTTTATTCACGCAAGAGGTAAACGATGAAACAGAACAAGCTAGAACGAACAAGTAAGCTAATCGAGTGGATCTTGCTCTTTGCACTGTTGGCCACCCCACTGATCACCATTCTGGAGAACTGGGTAAATATCGGCAGCGGAAACCTGTTACAGCAAGAGCTGGGCAAGCTGGTCAGTCGCCCCGGTATCAACCCCGGTGACTATCCCTTCTCCCTCGCCACCCGACTGCTTGCTACTGCGGTTCAATTGCTGCCGGATCTGGTCTTCATGCTGATGCTGTGGCAGTTGCGTCAGCTGTTTCGTAGCTACCGCCATGGCCTGTTGTTCACCTTCGAGCAGATCCGCCGTTACCGGCAGATAGGCCTGCTCCTGTGCACTGCATTCATGGTCGATCTGATCCACACCTCCTTGCTGGATGCCGCCCTTACCATAAGCGGCCCCAAAGTACTTTGCACAATCTCTCTCAGTACATCCGATTTCCGGGCACTGCTGGCGGGATTTATCGTACTGGCGCTGGCGCTGGTGATGAACGAAGCCAAACAACTGGCCGATGAACAACAACTGACAGTGTGAGGATCCCATGCCCATCATAATCCGGCTCGATGCCCTGCTGGCCGAGCGCAAAATGACCGCCCGTGAGCTGGCCCAGCGGGTCGACATCACAGAGGCCAACCTCTCCATTCTCAAAAACGGTCATGCCAAGGCGGTCCGCTTCTCCACCCTGGAAGCCATCTGCCGCGAGCTGGGCTGCCAGCCGGGCGACCTGCTGGGCTATGAGCAAGCGCGCTAACCCGCAGGAACCCCGTCATGACCCTTGATCCCGTCATCCAGAGTCTGTTGCTGCTCCCCTTGTGGGGAGCGGCCGCCGAGGCCCCGCCCGGCCCAAGCTATCAGATCATGGCCAGCGCCAAACCCGGCACCCTGCTGGTTCGCTTCACCCCGGAAGGAACAAAGCCTTTCACTCTTCTGCCCACCCGTACTCTGGCCGGCACGGGCCAACAAAGGTTGCCCGTGCTGACCTGTCTGGAGAATAGCGCCAGAGTTGAGCCGGACCAGCCCATCCGGTGCAACGAGCTGAGCTGGCAGGTGACGCTCAAGCCAGTGCCGGCAACCGGAGTCGATGCCTCTGCACAGCAGAACCTCTACTTTTCGGAGGGAAGCTGGCTGATCACCGAATGGGGGGATTTCCCGCGCCAGCAGGGTGCACAGCCGGGTCAGGTGTGCATGCCGGATGGCCGGTGCAGCCCCCTGCCAGGCATGAATGAGCCGCCGCTGGTCCTTAATGCAAGTCAGTTAAGAGAGTTTGAGTCCCAACCCGCTAGGTATAAGGGCTAAAGAGTGAGGGAGGCATGATGCCTCCCTATTTTTATTGGATGCCAGTCAGGGCAAAGGTTTCAGCCAAATTGACGCCGTAACCATAGCATCGTTCCTGCCATTCAAAATTTCGAATATTTAGTCATAAAAATGCTTGAATGACTGGCATTGGCCGCTGGTCCTGCCTTTTTCCTGCCAGCGACCACCCCACCGCCGATGCCCCGCTGCGCCTGCTGCGCACCAGCGCCCACGAGGCGGTACACATGCTAGATACCCGACCTAGACCGACCTGGGTTGCCGAAAGCCTAGCAGAGTACCTTGCCATCAAGTCGCTGCACCGCTTCCATCTGGCCACCACCACTGCGGCTGACGAGCTGGTGCAACGCAGAGACGCTCTGCCTCATTCGGAGGCAGGGCTCTATCGGGCTAGTGATGCGGTCAAGGTGGGAGATCTCTCCTACTATCCCCTTTTCTACGTGAAGGGGAGCGCCTTCCGGGAAGCGCTCGAACTGGCCCTGCAACGCCATCACCGTACCCTGTCAGCACTCTTGCCCCACCTCTCCTGACAAACGGACGGTCGCTTCGATGCTGCCTCCAGCATCTTGCTGGCGCGCCACCTGGGCGTTGAGGTCTGGCACGGCCTGATCCGCGCCAATCGGGATGAGCCTGCCTGACGCCTGCACCATGCAAGAAGGGGAGCACATACTCCCCTTCGCTTTATTGGCACCGTCATTTTCTGTCTAGATAAATCAGGCGGCAGCCACCTCGCCTGGCCGCAACCGCAGGAAGAAGACAGGCACCACCACCAGCACCATGATGAAGAAGATGCCGCCGCCCAGCGGCTCGAACAGCAGGCCGCACAGCATCATCAGGGCGGCGACCGTCATCCCGAGGCCCAGCGCGGCGTAGAGCGCCTGAGTGGGGATCAGCTGCTCGGCCGGCAGCTGGCGGGTCATGAAGCGCACGGCGCCGAGATGGCTGACGCAGAAGGTGACCGCATGGAGCAGCTGGCCCGCCACCAGCACCAGGATCTCGGTGGAGGCGCCGAGCAGGATCCAACGCACCACGCAGCCCAGCGCCCCCACCAGAAACAGGGTCTGGGCGCCAAATCGGTTGAGAAAGCGCTTGTCGGCGGCGAACATGCCGATCTCCGCCACCACCCCCAGCGCCCACAAATAGCCTATGGTGGTGCCGCTGTAACCCGCCGCCTTCCAGTGCATGGCGCTGAAACCGTAGTACGCGGCATGACTGCCCTGCAGCAGGGCCGAGATCAGCAGGAAGCGGCGCACCGGGGGAGATTTCAGGGTATCTAGCAGGGAGGCTTTCGCCCGCTCCCCCTGGATGTCCCGGGGCGCCGGATGCAGCGGCAGCCAGCTGAGCAACAACATCAGCACCAGCCCTGCCACCATGGTATGCAGCACCCAGTCGCTGCCAAAATTCCCCACCAGGGCCCCCACCAGGGTCGACGCCACTATGAAGGCCAAGGAGCCGAACAGCCGCACCTTGCCGTAGTCGAGGTGCACCTGCACCACCATGCGGGTGGCGAGAGCCTCCCCCACCGGCATCAGAGTCGGATAGATGAAGTTCGCCACCAGGGTCAGCCCCACCAGCCACCAGAGGCCGTGACTGAGATAAAAGCCGAGAAAGGCCAGCAGGCTCAGCAGGCAGAGCAGGCGGGTAACGGGCAGCAGGTGCCCGGCCCCCTTGATTTGCCCCATCACCAACAGGTTGCCGGCAAAGCGGATCGCCATCCCGGCGCCCAGCAGCAGACCTATCATCTCGGCGCTCACTCCTATGCCCTCCAGCCAGAGCGACCAGAACGGCAGGTAGGCGCCATAGACGAAGTAAAAGGCGCCAAAGAACAGGGCTAACCAGGAGAAGGCGGGCATAGATCCTCGACAACGAAAAGAAGGGGCACAAATGATAACCGATTTTAGGACCATGATCCTGCGAGCCAGGCGCAAGCCGAAATGCAAAACAACAATAAAATTGAACGATTACCGTAAGGATGGTGTCTATTGAGTAACACCACTTCCTGGTTAGTGTTGCAATCCTTCCACCCGCTTCTGGCGGGTTTCTTTTTGGCGGCAACAAGCCGCTTTCCGCCCATGGAAAAGGGGCCTGACGGCCCCTTGGTCAATGTCCTGCTCTACTGCGGTATCAGAATATGTATTTGACCCGTGCGCTCAGGTTGCGGCCCGGCTCAGTCTGGTTGCTGTTGTTGGTCGTGGCACTCAGCCCCGTGATGCTCTCGTAGCTGACGTACTCCTTGTCAAACAGGTTGAAGACACCCACGTTGAGCTGCAGATCCTGCATCGGCTTGAACTGGGCATAAAGATCCACCACGCCCCAACCTGCGCTCTTGATGTTGTCGTTCCCCCTGGCATCCTTGCCCACCTTGTCCATGTCGTCGGCAAAGCGCAGCGCCGTGTTGATGTTCCAGTTGGGCTGTTCCAGCCGCACACCCAGGCTGCCGTTGAGCGGGCTCAGGCTATTGATGTAGTTGCCGTTGCCATCCTTGCCTTCGATGTAGCCCAGGTTGCCCCAGACGTTGACCAGATCATTTAGCCAGTAATCCGCCTTGGCCTCGCCCCCTTTGGTGGTCGCTTTGTCCAGGTTCTGGTACTGATACACCTTAGTGCGACCCTCGGTGCCGATCTGGGCCAGCTCGATGAAGTCATCGAACTTGTTATAGAAGGTCGCCACTTCGTAGCTAAAGCCACCGGCACTGCCGCGTATACCCAGATCGATGCCGTTACTGCTCTCGGACTTGAGATCCGGGTTCGGCTCGATGCGATACCCGTATGCCTGATGATTAAGGGTGGAGAAGGCATTGTCATACATGGGCGCCTTGAAACCGTGGCTGTACTGGGCGAACAGGTTGGCAGCCTCGTGCGCCTTGAACACCAGCCCCAGCTTGGGCGAGAACTCCCCTTCGGAGAACTGCTTGATCTTCTCGCCCGTGTAGGCGGGATCCTCATCAGGCGTCATCTGGTAGTAGTCGTAACGGGCGCCCGGGGTCAGCACCCAGTGCTCGCCAAACTTGATCTCGTCGAAGGCCCACAGGGCGC
>NZ_CAWNYS010000253.1:0-1114 GCF_963878295.1 Aeromonas sp. HMWF014
TCAGATCACCCAGTCCTCCGTTAGTTCCATTCAAGCTGCATCGATTTGGGCAACAACGCCCTTGACCGACCAACTCATCAATATAGTCTCCAGTCAATGCCTGCTGTCGTGCATCCAGAATGCTGTCAAGTCGTTCAGCGGGGCTATCATCAAGCTCTGTACCTAAACCGGGAATGTAGACTTTGTCGTAAAGGTATGAAGAGGTGAGAGCAGCATTCATTTCCCGTGGATGCGCTCGAAATAACCGACCAATATTGGTCAACCGCTGGTCATCTTCATCTGCGTAAATATTTCGTTGGTTGATATCAAAGAAAAGACCTATCTGCAATGCCAAAGAACAGGTACCGATTCCCGCCTGATGGAGACTATCTTCACGCGCTATACGGCACGCCAAATCACTCTGGTCGATCATCGTCCTTTCCTCGTACGGTAGGTACTCACAATACTATCCATCTCAACAACACAACTGTTGGCCCAACGAACTAGCGGTTTGTTATCGGGTAAAAACAACACACAAAAATCATTCTTTCCTTTTTCTCGCTTCGGCATCGGGAGAATAAGAGAGTGCTTTTCAAATTTGTATCCAGCTTTTTCTTGCTCCTCAGTCATATCGAGTTCCCAGTCGATCTTCACCGAATCACCATCTATCCGGTAGGGGCCAGCACTGCCCCCCCCTGCGTTAAGGCCGTCAAACGCAAAAGCATTGCTGCCCATCTTGCCGTTGACATAGACATAACTGACGGGACGATCCATCACAGAACCCACATCGATAGAGGCCCCGCCATGTCGCTCTTGAAACAGGAAGCTCCATCCCAACCAGAGCACCAGCACAATGGCACTCAGCCAGCGTCCCCAGCGGGGCATCAAGTTCCACGCAGCCGTGACCATGGTGGAAATAAATCGGGTCATACAAACCTCTTATTTTTAGTTAGCGGCATAAACAGAAAGTGAACAGGAGCCGAGACCCGCTTGGTGGAGGTTATTTTCACGCGCTATACGGCACCTCACATCATCCCGATCGTTCATCTTCCTTTCCTCGTGCGATAAGGGTCGATAACGTCTTTCATATCAAGATGACAACTATGAACCCAACGAACCATCACTTTGTTATCGG